>JAGQPO010001018.1 GCA_020426665.1 Planctomycetales bacterium | reverse complement strand
GGTTTTCCGCTACCCCAAAATCAAAAGTTGACGGAACACTGGATAATTCTTTGTCCGATTTCATTTCCCCCACTGTAGCGAGTTTCCCTCCGATGCCCTTCCGATTTGGCAACCTACTCTGCGTTCTTCTTGGAACAACTTTTTTCCTTTTGGGCTCCACGTCGAATGCCGACGATCAGATGAAAGACATCTTCGACGGCAAGACGCTTGACGGATGGGAAGTTCGGCCGGACAAGGACACCGCAGAACATTGGTCCGTCAAAGATGGTGTGATCATTGCCGAAAACGTCAACAAGAAAGGATCGAACTTGTGGACCAAAAAAGAATACACCGACTATGAGATCCAACTCGACTACCAGACCTCGTCTGACTACTACGATACCGGCGTGATGTTGCGCGGTGACGGGCACCAGGTTCAACTTGGAATCTCCGGCAGTCTTCAAAAGGACATGAGCGCCTGCGTCTATGCACCGAAGGACAAACTCGGCAGCTACCCTGGTCAATCAGAAAAAGGCACCGAAGTGCTGAAACCTGGGCAATGGAATCACCTTCGCGTCGTCTTGACCGGCAAGCGAATCCAAACGTTTCTAAATGGCGAGCCCTGTGTTGATTACACCGGAGTTGCAATCAACGAAAAGGGACCGATCGGACTTCAACTTCACGCGAATCATCACATGAAGATTCAGTTCAAAAACGTGAAGTTAAAAGAACTATAGTGGATGGTCGTTGATCGCGGTGCGATCAAAACGTTCTGATCGCGGAGCGATCAGCGACGATATTCACGACGCCGTCCCCGTTGGTATCTTCACTGACGGCTTCCGCTAGCATCGAAACCCTAATTCCCGGTTGGAACAAAGGGCTAGAGTTGGGTGGCAGTGGTTTATTTGGTCGATTCGGAGCTCAAAACCCTGTAAATTGGTGCTCGGTCTTGGTGCTATCATGCCAAGTCGAGTAATCTGTACGTTAGCAACGTCACCGTGACCACCAGATTCCGTGGGGGTAGTGTGACTGACGTTCCCCGCCTTTGATTCCCACCTCCCACCCGCCCAGACGAGACGTCGACGATGATTCGTACATCGCTGATGACCGTGTTTTTGGTTATTTGGAAATGCGTCGTTTGGTCTGCGGATCTCGGCCCGACCGATCCGTCGCCGGCTGATCCGCTGACGTATGAAAAACACATTCGACCGATCTTTCGCGCCCACTGCTTTGATTGCCACGGCGCCACCGCAGAGATGAAAGGCGGCCTGGATTTGCGATTGGTCCGATTGATGAAAGCCGGCGGAGAAAGTGGTGCGGCGATCGTGGCGGGCGAGCCGGACAACAGTTTATTGATCGATCGGATTCGCAGCGGAGAAATGCCGCCCGGTGAAACACGTCTGCCGGACAATGAGATTGCACTGATTGAAAAATGGATTTCGATCGGTTCGCCGACGGCGCGTGAAGAGCCTGATTCGATCGATCCGGGATTGGGGATCACGCCCGAGGAGCGGGCTTATTGGGCGTTTCAACCGATCCGACGTCCGGTGACCGACGGACAGACCCATCAGCGGGTCCGCAATCCGATCGATGCGATCGCCATGAAGCGACTGGATGCCGAGGGACCGTTTGAACCGGAGGCCGATCGACGGACGTTGGTGATGCGGGCGTATTTTGATCTGACCGGCTTGCCTCCGTCAATTGAACAGGTAACAAAGTGGAGTAACGACCCGGACCCGGATTGGTACGAACGATTGATTGGTGAATTGCTGCAGTCACCGCACTACGGTGAACGGTGGGCACGTCATTGGTTGGACGTCGCAGGCTACGCCGATTCGGAAGGGTACACGGTCGGGGATCAAGAGCGGTCGTGGGCTTGGAAGTACCGCGACTGGGTCATTCGTGCGCTGAACAACGACATGCCGTTTGACCAGTTTGTGACCGAGCAATTGGCCGGCGACGAAATCGCCGGCCCACAGGTCGGCGACCTGACGGCGGCGCAGATTGATTTGTTGACCGCCACCGGGTTCCTGCGGTTGGCGGCTGATGGTACCGGGAACGGAGCCAACAATGACGAAGCACGAAATCAGGTCATGGCAGATACGCTAAAGATTGTCGGCACTTCGCTGATGGGATTAAGCATTCAATGCGCCCAATGCCATGATCACCGCTACGATCCGATTCCGCAAACCGA
>JAGQPO010001017.1 GCA_020426665.1 Planctomycetales bacterium | reverse complement strand
CCGGTAGTCGCCGTCGTGGGAACTTGCGGGACATAAAGTGATTGATGTGTTCTTCGTCGTGTCGACTGGCCCGTTCCATCGAGGATCAGGTACGAATTATCAAACGACTCGACCAGGCTCTGCACTCCTTGTTGATCAGGAGTCAAAGCGGGACCGACGCTTGCATCACCATCCTGGGGATCTCGTTTATTGAGATCCGCATCTATTGAGATCCGCATCTGCTCCTCCATGATGCGACCATCCTGGAACAATCGGCTGAAATAGACCGGAAACCTCCGAAGCAGCATCAACGCGTGCGGAGAAGTCTCCATTGGAAATGGTATAGGCACTCCACGTTGGATTGGATGATTGATCCGTGACATCGCTCTGGTCAATTTGCAGTTCGCGAAGTCCTGCTGGATTGGCTACACCCGTCGATTGGTCAACCAATCTTGCGTCCGAGTGTTTATGTGCCGGATTATTCGAATCAGCTGGCTGAGAAAAGAAGTTCCGAGGGTTGCTGGTCTGGGCAGTGTATCCCGCGATATCGGCCGACGGAAAAGCTGACGCCGGCAACAGGTATGAGGATCCGCCGGCAAATTTGCCACCCGATACGGATGCGGCATAGAAGCTCGCCCAGACATAGCGATGGTCGCCATAGAGATCAAACGAATCGTAGTCTTGGTCAGGAAGATAAGAATTGATAAGAACATTGTACGCCCCAGGTATCGGCCTGCCCTCGAAGGTGCCGAGACTGTCATCATTGGGATCGTCGGTCAGGCCATTTAAACCTCTCGTCTGATAGTAAACCTCGGTGAAACCGACGTGATTCCACGTTGTCACACCGTACTCGTCAAACGGACCGAGTTCATTGAGACGCTGCCGATCGTCGAGGACGAGCCCTGGTTGATCAAAATCATGGGGAACAAGGTAGGTGACACGATCAATGGTTAGCGGATTCAAATCATCTGATTCGTTGAACGAGACAATTCTCTCGGCCGCTATGCTGGTCACGACACTTCCCGTTCCGTGCCCGATCAGGTGCAACGTACCATCCTTTGTCTTGTTCACGGGATCAATCAGGTTCAAGTCGACCAGCATTGCGAACAAGGCATCACCCGCAGCCTCGGCCCAGCCAGACGACGGCTCATTGGATTCTAGGTGCCAATCAAACAGCAATACGAGTTCGCTGGGGGATGAAGCGGAGATGTCTGAATCGACCGAATCAAAAATGCCATTCATTCCTTCTCGTGGGACGTCGTAGTCGACCAACCATGCATTCGTCCCGGCATCGGCGATCAACTTTGCGAGAGACAGCATTTCGTCACCGTCGCCTCCCGCGTCGACATAACCATGCGTTACCACCGTGACCTTGTTGAAGTCAACGGCCTGAACGGCGGACTTGATTTCGGATGGTTTTTGACGATCGAATCGCACATTGTCGATTTGAATCGCTGCTGAAATCGCCGCGCCAGACGGGTTCACTACCCGAAACGACAACGAAGCGGTTTTTTGCTTTAGGTTCGTCGGAATGCTCAGCCAACGCGTCTGAAACTTTTCGCTTGATTGGTTTAATGGCAGATTTGCCAAGACCGACTCGCCCAGACGGACTTCAAGTTGATCACTTTCGTTTGCTTCGACGATCCGCAAATCCATCGCTAGATAATTTGCTGATGCATCAATATAGATTCTGTCGTGTTTTCGAGTGCGTTCCGTTTCATTACCAGCCGCTTCCAACTCAAGGAAGTAATCAGGAAAAAGCAGTTGCTCGCGTTCCACGACTCCTGTTTGGCCCGCAGCGTCATGTGACCATCCCGGAATTGAATTCCCGCTCAAAAATGAAAACGCGTCCAAAGAGACGGGTAACTCGGGAACACTAAAGAACCGGTCTCCTGGGAAATCAAAATCGCCGTTATTGATGTGTAGCGGGTTCCATTGCGGAGATGCGCGGAACGTGTTGACGTCTGCAGCGTTGGCAATCCCCACAGCGGACAGACCTGCTAAGTTCGCTTCACCTGAAGTGGCATTCACAAGTAAGTGAGAGCTGAGCTGGTGATCTTGTGTGCCGCCATAGAAAACCGGTGCGGGTACTGTATTGTCGATGACGGGGTTGAAGTCAAAACCGGCGTTTGCTGGCAGTGGCGTTGAAAGACACGAGCCGTCGTCGGTGACGGTAGAGAGATAAACGCAGTTCCAAACAGCGCTATGATCACCGGCAAGGTCGAAGTCGAGGTAGCTTGATGCGTCGGGCAGATTATCGTTGACGTTAACGTTCCACGCGCCGGGGATCGGTCGACCGAGGGGAACCAGAGAATCGTCTGTGTTCAACGGTGTTCCGTTGAGTCCTCGTGTCTGATAGTAGTTGTCTGCGAAGGCGACGTTGTCCCACACTGATACGCCATCGTCGTGTGGACTGGCCAGCGAAGACGTATTCTGAAGGTCATCAAGTGGAGTCGAGGCTTGATCAAAATCATGCGGATCCAAATACGTGAGGCGTGATACAGGTACGTCATAGTGCGCGAGTCGCTCAACGGAATGTGTCAACGACAGTGAGAC
>JAGQPO010001016.1 GCA_020426665.1 Planctomycetales bacterium | reverse complement strand
ATCGCCCCGAAGCCACCGAGACTTTGGTGGACCTTTTGGATTGCGGACGTGTCACGTGGGCGATGGCGACGATCCAAACCTTGTGCAAACACCAACATCACGCCGCCCTGGACGACGTGATCGCAATGATGGATTCCGAGTACTTTGATGCCAGCTACGGTTTTCGATTCACGCTTGCCAGGGGGCTCAAGGACATGAAGCACCCCGACGCCTGGGATGCTTTGGCCAAACTTTTTGATCGAGTCAACGGGCAACTCGCGCATCGTTTGGACCAGGAATTTCAGACGGTGACGGCAGATGATTTTATGGGCGACGACAAACGTTTCCAAGATTGGCGCGGCCGCGTCGGATTGGCGCCCAAGAAAGACTCCGCCGACGAAGACGACTTGGCCAAAGCAAAGGCGATCCTGAATCAAGACGGATCGGCCGCGATGCCGATGCCCGAAAAAATGGGACTCCAGCCGTCCCAATCCGCCGCCTCCTACACCCGCGAGCGGCGTCTGAAACCGTCGCACTATTATGGAATCGACATCCATGCCAAACGATTACTGTTTGCGATCGACCGCAGCGGCAGCATGCGAACCGTCATCAATGGCCAAACTCGCATCCAACGCGCGAAACGTGAATTGATCACCGCGATCAGCGGTTTGGATGATCAGGTCGAATTCGGGATTCTGGTTTTCGATGACGATGTTCGCTCCTGGCGTGAAAGTCTGGTCGAAGCGAGCGACGAAAACAAACGCAATGCGATACGTTTCGTCGAATACCTGTCGGCTGGCCGCTCGACAAACACCTACGGCGTACTACGTAAATCACTTGACTTTGATCCACAACTGGAAGCCCTGTTTTTGCTAACCGATGGCGAACCGACAACGGGTCTAATCGTCGACCAATCCACGATCCTGCTGGACATCCTGCGCAGGAACGAAACAAACAACATCACCATCAACACGATTGCACTTGCCGTCGACCCACTGATGGCAACCTTCCTGCGCAACCTGGCCGAACCCAGCAACGGAGAATTCCGGGAGGTGAAATAAAAACATCGCAGCGACCAGCAACTCCCGTCAGTTCAAGAGCACCATTTTTTGACCCACCATGTTTTGCCCCAAATCTCCAAGGCCGTCTTCCAGACGTCGATAAACAGTTCCCGGTCGGCGGCACGCGTGAAGAAGTCTCCAGCAGCGACGGTTCGATCCAGCCCCGCTTCGGCTACACCGTCCGCGACCGAGACACGGAAACGGAAGTTACCTTCACTGCACTTTGAAATCGGACGGCGCCGCCCCAGCCGAGATGACTTTGCTTCCTGCCGAACAAGCCGGCACGGGGAGCCAATATTCGCGATCCGCATTTTCTAATTGCAAAACGTACGCCCATGTCGGACGAGCCGACATGGGGCGGTGTACGGCCAGTGTTCACGGCCGTGTCGATTCAGACGCGGCCACGAAACCTTGCGCGGTTGAATTGCGGTTCCGTTGTTCGATGAGTCGGGAACCGCCGAAAGTCTTGACGACTTCCGCTACCATCGAAACTCAAATTTTCAATTGGAACAAAGCACTACTCTTTTTTGACCACCGCGCCTTCGACAGTTTCGCCTTGTTCCATCATCAATGCGGTGGCTAACTTTTCGCGTTGATGGGCGTGCCAAAGCTTTAGCAACATGAACAACGTTGCGAAGGTTGCGACGAAAGCGATGGCGGTTAGAAACAATGGTTGAATGTAGTTGCTCGAAACATGACCGAGTGCTTCTCCGCCGGCTTTCATCGTGCGACCGGCGATACCGGCTTTGCTGACGACGATCGGATTGCCGTCGGCATCGAAAACGATTTCATCGCCGCCGAGTATCCGTTCGGATTCGGCCAGGATGATTGTCGTGGTCGCAGCGGTGAACAATGTCTTGCCGGGATTGTCGGCGGCGAACCGCCCCATGAATCCGACCATGCGCTGGGCATCGTTTCTCAACAGCATCATCACGCCCTCGCGCGGTCCCGATGGCAAGGCGGCCAAATCGTCGGCGTGCCTTGCAACCGCGATGGCTTGATCGGTGGAGAGTTTTGTCGCCAGTTCTGCACCGTCATCACCCAGGACTCGTGCCAGAATGCCGCCGACGCCGGGGTGCTTCAATTCACTTCGCAGCGCCGACGTACCGACGCGGCCGATGGTCTCGGCAAGTTCTCGCCCAGCCGAACCGGCGGACAGTCGGGCAAGCGCCATTTTCACTTGTGCCTCGGGCAATTCCTGCAGTGCGGCCAAGACCGGTGCCAACTGGGGAGCGTTGTCCAACGCCGAAAGCGCTTCGGGACCGTACTTGGCGGCGAGCTTACTGACGTGCTCCGCCGCACCTTCGCCGCCTTCACGCAGAGCCGCGGCACCGACCCGCTCGGCCAGTTCACGACCACCCTGGCGTGCCAGGTACTCCGTCGCCTCTTCGGCCCCTTCCTTGCCAAAGTACTTCATGATCGACCTGGCAACGGCCGACGAAGACTGCGCCCGGACAACGTCGCTGCCACCGACAAATCCGACGATCAAAATCAATCCGGCAAGGACA
The DNA here is from genome assembly GCA_020426665.1 of Planctomycetales bacterium. GTDB lineage: Bacteria > Planctomycetota > Planctomycetia > Pirellulales > Pirellulaceae > Stieleria. Next base: position 2,418 of record JAGQPO010001016.1, on the reverse strand, counting down.
ACGGGAAAGGGACGATTGAGATTGACGATCACGGCGATTCTCCGTCGACAATTTGTTGGTAAAAACGATCTCGATAGGCTTCGCGAAGTTGGCCACAAAGCCCCGGCAACGCGGCCTCCAATCCCGGCGAGCCGTGGGAACCCGCACCGTCGGAACCTTTGCCGCCGGAAATCAACGTCGACTCCAGATCATAAAGATAGACGTGCATTTGACGACTCAATTCCGCTTCAAACTTTTCGGTCATCCACCAATCGATCACCAGTCCGATCGCCAGACCAGCTCCAAACCCGACAACCGTGCCGATGGGTCCGCCAAGGGAGCCGCCACCTGCGCCGGTCGCCGACGCCCCGACCGTCGCACTGGCCCCGGCCGCAGAACTGATCGCCATCGAAGGCACGAACCGGACCAGCAATCCGGCCACGACCGATCGCGCGGCGAACGCGCCAACTTCACCCAACACAAAAGCGCCCAGCATATTCTCGACGCTGGCGGTTCCCTGGTCGGCCGCAAAACCGCCGAACCGTGTCGACAATTCATCAAAGAACTCTTCGCGATGTTCCAGCCCGACACCCGGCACATCCGCCCTCGACAGCGCCGCCTGGACTCGGGTCAACATCGCAGTTTGGTTTGCGTCGACGTCGGCGCGAAACTGCAAAAGCGCCCCCGAGATGTCATCAACAAGTTTTTGCTCGGAGAACAAATGCGTTTCAAATTTTGATTGAACGTATGCTTCGACGCGTCCGTCTTGGGACCACCACCCCCCCGGCATGCGTTTCAGCACTCCCAACCGCGTCGAAATGCTGGTCATCTCATCGACAAACAACTCGACTCCAGCGTGATAGCCTTTTAAAACGCGGTCGATCCGCTCCAAACAACGTTCTGCCGCCGCGTGATTCTCTGCGTCGACTTCTGCGATCAGGGGAACGACGGTTGAGTCATAAAACTTGGCCCGTGCGACACGTTCTGCAATCTCGTTGGTCCTCGTCACGCCGACATCGGCCTCCTGCCTGGTGGACGGCCGCGTCGGTTCCGCCAAAAACCCGGGTTGTAATGTCAGCCCCAGCGTGATCAGAGCCGCCGCCGCGGCGCCGGTCAAAGGCACCTTCAGCGGTACATTCAATGACTTTCCTGACTGCAATTCCGGAGAAGTCATGACGCCCAAAATTTCCACTTGGATCGTTTGGGAGTCGGCTTCTTCGGCTGCACGCCCAGCACTCCCCATTCGTTCTGTTCCCCGGACTTAATTTCCGCAACGCGTAACAGTGATGCTTCCCTGAGTTTGATGATCAAGCGATCGTTACAAACGGTTTGGACGACTTGGACTCGGGACTGAAACTGAGCCATGGCGGACATGATCGCCGATAACGCCTGCCGCGCAGACGTATTTTCGCCAAAGTCTTCGATCACAAAGACCGACTCGTTTCGCGGCCGCCCTAGCGTTTCGGCGAAACGCCACCGCTCGCCTTCTTTGTCCCAGCCGTGGTATTCACCTGCCATTGTTACGCCTCGTCCCAAACGACTCAAATCTCAATCAACACCGCGCAGCCTCGGTGCTAGCTTACACGATGGGTGGCACCACAATCAAAGTTGATTCATCCAAGCAATTAAACAATCGTCCATCCAATGAGTTCTGCCGCGGGCGATGAAGCCGGCGTGCCCCCCAGTTCTGGTGATCACGAGCCGTGTTTGCGTCGGCCAGTCGGCCGCCGTGAAACAATCGACCGGAACGATCGGGTCGTCCTTTGCGGCCAAAACCAACGTCGGCACCGAGTTGGCGTGCACCACGTGGACCGCGCCACATTGCCGGTAATACTCCACCGCACCTTTGAATCCACTCAGCGGCGCGGTCACTCGATCATCCAGCTCCAAAAGTGTCTTCGGGCGCCCGATCGAAGCGATTCGCTGGAATTGTTCTCGGTTGCGAACTCCCGGTGGAATCTGATCGAACAGGGCTCGAATGAAGTAGTAATTATAGATCCGCCGCGATAAACGCTCCATATTCCGGCTGCAACGTACCAGGTCAATCGGAGGCGCGACGACACCGATTCGCGACAAACGACCGAACCAATCCGGCCGCGCGTCCAGCCCGGCTCCCACCCGACCAACGAATCGCAACAATTGGTTTCCGCCCAACGAGACTCCGACGGCGGCCAATCGCGATTCGCTTTCCCGCCGAGCCACAAAATCAATCGCCGCCTGGACATCATCGCTGCGACCGGCGTGGCTCAACCCCCTCGCCAAATCGCGGGCCGCCCCACAACCTCGCATGTCCACCCGATAGACCGTCCAGCCCATTCGCGAGAAACGCGCCGCCAAGCGAACCATGTACGGCGAACCGTGACAACCGCTCAAGCCGTGAAACAGCACGACGACGCGGCCGCCCTGCGAATGCCCCATTTGCACCGGCTCCATTTGCAC
>JAGQPO010001015.1 GCA_020426665.1 Planctomycetales bacterium | reverse complement strand
GCCGGATTAACGTCACTGCTGATTCCCGGCACCTACTTTATTTCCGAATCGATCGTTACGGATCGAGAAAAGATTCTCGACGCGGTTTACACAACCGCCCAGGCTGTGGAACAAAACGACCATCAATCTGCCGTCGTCGTCATTGCGGATAACGTCATCAGACAACGTGCCCTTGATGAATTACCCAAATATGAGTTTCATCGGATCAGCGTACGTAACATCCAGATCAAGATGGTGGCCGGCAGCCTGCCGCCCGAAGCAACCGTTGATGTCGACGCATCGGCCAGGGTCAGCATGGTCAAAGGCGGCATGAAAAATGTCCCGGCGCTGCGACGGGTGATCCTGACGTTTCAAAAACAACCGGACGAATCTTGGAAAGTCATCGACTACACGCACGTGTCGATGACCGGTCAGGCCGACGGCCTTACGCCAAATCGCACGACGAAATAGCCAGTTGGTATGATGTTTGATTCGTCCGAACTGCATCGACGAGGTTTTTTGAATCTAAAACGGAGGTCGAACCGTGAATTTAGCGCAGCGAAAACTCATCGCAAGAACCTTTGCCTTTTGCGCGATGATCACTCTGGCGATCGTTGGATGCGACTCCGTCTCGATCGACAAACCGATCGGCCAGAAGATTGGTGAATCACAACGGAAACTGCTGATCGGACGCTGGGAAACCCATGATCACAATCTAATTGAATTACGTTGGCACTCTTCCGGTTACCTAGTCGCCGGAACGGCATCCTGGGATGACAAGAATCAGCAATTTAAGGCTAGCAACGAAAAAATTGAGATGCGAACGATCGGCGATTCGGCTTACGCGTTCATGGCCACAGATGGCCGATACAGTTTTGCGAGGATTGAATTTCAAGACGACGACCACATCCGAATCTATCCTGCCGAACCAGACAAATTTCGGTCAGCAGTTGAAAATGGATTGTTGCCAGGAACCGTCCAGGAGAAGGAGCGTTATTTCAACGTTTTCGTCGATTCGTCGAACGAGAAAACGATTGCGTTCTTCAAGTCGACGGATTGGAAGCACTACTTCCACGATGATCCAAAGATGGTCCTTGTGCGTCGACCGTCACCCGAGAACGATCCCTAGGCAATTCCCGCGCCGCTGAGCAGTTTCTCGAATCGCACGCGTTTTCCGCTTCGCGTCGCATGATGACCGAGCATTGCGAATAGCGTGCTCTCGGCAGCTGATTCAATTTGATTCTCGGGTTTACCGATGCGGATGGACGCCAAGAAAGCGCGCTGCTGTTGGATCGTTGCGGACTTTAATGAAAACGGATGCTCGGATTGCCAGCGGATCGTTCCATCCAAGTCGTAAATTGTTCCGGCTGTCAAATCCGCGCGTCCGGTCGTACCGTGAATGTGTTCGCTGGTGTTGTTCCACGCCTTTGCGACGCGTCGACATTGCGACATCAAAACAATGCCATTGCCAAACTCGTATTCGACGCTGTGGTGGTCGAAAACTTCGCCTTGGCGCATGGACAGTTTGCTTTGGTCCTCCGCAGTTTCGAAGGATCCCCAACCACCTTGTCCCTGTGCGACCACGGGGACTTGGTCGAGTGCCCAGCGGATAACATCCAAACCGGCAACGTGTTGTTCAACCAAGAAATCTCCGCCGGTCCACTGAAAATGGTTCCAATTCCGACGTTGAAAGTCGATTTCACTTTCGTTTCCGACTCGCGTCGGCGTGCGAAGCGGTCCGGCGTTGCAAAACGCTCTGGCAAAAACCGGAGTGCCGATCGCACCATCATGCAGTCGGGCGATCACATCACGATACCGGGCGTCGTATCGTCGCTGGAAACCGACGTGAACGGAAATCCCAGCGGCGTCGGCTTTCCGAGACGTGGATAGGATGTCGATGACCCCGGCGACGTCAGCCGCCAGTGGTTTCTCCAGAAAGACGTGCTTCCCCGACTCGACTATTTTTCGGAAATACTCGGGGCGATCGATCGGCGGCGTTGTGACATAGACAACGTCGGCGCTGGATTCCAAGATCGGATCAATACAATTGGGCCCATTTGAACGAAGACAGTCCTCGGCGACCCGGTCACCGTAACGTCCTTTCAAACTTCGATAGACAGACTGACTTTGCGACGGAATCGTGTCTGCCAGCGCGACCAATTGAACCGATTCGTTCGGGACCGCCATGACAGCATCGGCAAGTTCTCGTGCGCGACGTCCACATCCTACCAGCGCGATCTTGATGGGCGAATTGGGTCCGCCTTTGACTGCTTTACCAACCGCGATGGCTCCACCGATCGCGCCACCGGCGATCATCAGCCCACTGTCTTTGATAAAACTTCGCCTGGCGAGCGACGACGCATCCCTGTTCGTTGATTGGACCATTAACGTTTAAGCGCCCTCACGCATTTTTTGCCGAGCTCGACTGAGCAACGGACCGATCGAGTTTTCGGCCAACCCGACCGCCTTACTGATTTCCCCGTACGACATGCCTTCCAAATGATACATTCGGACGACGTTGGATTCCTGGGGGTCCAGCCGCGACATCAACCGTTCCACTTCTTCGCGATTTTCCATCCGGTCGTCCGGACGGGTCACTGCTAAGTCCACGCCGGTGATGGTCAATCGCTTGTTAAATGAACCATCGAAAAGCCGCCGCGCGATCACGCGTCTGGCGATCACGGTCAAATAGGTGGCAAGCGAGCTGTCGCGTCGAAACCGCCGCAAGACTCCGCGGTCGGAAGCCAAGATAACCGAAAACACCTCAGCCACCAGATCATCTCGCGTCGAATCGTCGATGGAAATCCCACGAGATTCGGCGGTGTGATTCGCGACGTGAATGACCAGCCCCAGGAATCGTTCAACGAAATCCTGCCAAGCACGCGGAGCTCCGTCGATACAACGTTGGAGCAAAATTCGGTCGATGTCAGAAAGACTCACGAGGCCGGTACCAAAGGAGAAGCGTCAATAAAGGCTAGTGCACATTGCAATCCTTCCGGCGACACCCTTCGCCTAGCAATCCATATCATGTTAGGTGGGGCAACCTCCAATCGCAACCTTTCAGACGTTATTGCCGCCAGAATCGCGCTCCATTGGCCGATCCGGGTGTTCCGGTTATTCCGATCAGGCTGTCCGAGAGCGGCCTTTCGTTTTTCGTGTCGTCGCGGCGCAAGTGACCTATTGTATGGATAGTCGGAACCTCCGTCTCCACTCGTCAGCTTTCAAGCGCAATGGTCCACCCCCAATCTTCGCCCGACTCGGGAAATTTGCCTTTCTCGCAAGTGCCCCCCCCGCTGTCAGATCCCACGGCGCCGCCAGTGGTCGGGATCGCTCAATCGGCAAAAATTGACAATCTGCTCGTAAAACTGCAATCCGCGTCAGAATCCGTCGCCGAAAACCCGGTCCGACGGCCTGAGCAGGATGTGGAAAATCGTCTTGCTGCGGTTCGGTTAGGAATCGCGACATCGCTGTTCTATGCACTGCGAACCAAACATCCGGCCACCGCGGCACACGGTTTGAGGGTCGCGCTGTTCTGCAGCAGCTGGGCCGAAAACATGGGTCTGGATAGTGAGACGCGCGATCGCATCGAAGTCGGCGCGCTGCTTCACGACATTGGCAAAATCGGCATTTCGGACCGCATCTTACGCAAGCCGGGAAAATTGACGGTCGACGAGCAACTTGCGATGGACACTTGTCCCGAGCTTGGTTGCGAAATCCTTCAAGGCTGCACGACGGATCCAGAGTTATTGGAGATCGTTCGCTACGGCAGTACCTGGTACGACAGTCGACGCGATGGCGAGGCCCCGCGGGGCGACGCGCTACCGCTGGGCGCGCGAATGCTTGCCATCGCCGATGCGTTTGACGCGATGACGACGGAGCATGTCTATCGCCCGGCGATGAGCCGTGATCGAGCAACCGCGGAACTTGTCAGGGGCAGTGGAACACAATTTGACCCCAGTCTGATCGTCGATTTCAGCCGACTGTTGGAAGCACGACCTGAAATCCTTCATGGCACCATGGTGCATCGCTGGCTTCAACAGCTGCGTCCGGGAGATTCAGCCGCATTCTGGACAGGATCACAGCCTTCGGCCATCGCCAAGGCCAACGGCAACCAAGAAGTCGTCCGACGCGAGACGTTTTTCAATCAACAATTGTTGGCAACCTTAAAAGACGGTGTCGCCTTTACCGATCGTGAAGGCAACATCACCCAATGGAATGTCGCGATGGAGCGGCTAACGGATTTGCCCGCCGAAGCGATCATTGGAAAACAGTGGTCCGCCGCTGCGATGCGGATGCGCGACGCCGACCGAGACCGCGACGACGAAACCATCTGTCCGCTGCAAGAATGCTTTCGCACCGGCAGTGCCGTTCGACGTGCGATGGTGATCGAAGTCATCGGCATGGATCCGGTGTCGGTTCACGTCGAAGTCGCGCCGGTTCTGGGCCAAACACCCGGATCACTGGGAACCGTCATCGTCGTCCATGACCTTTCCGATCGCCAACAATTGGAACGACGGCTGGACAAGCTGCACGAACAAACGCAACTCGACGGATTAACGCGAGTAGCAAACCGATCCCATTTCGACAACTCGCTCGAAGCCTTGGTCGACGAAACGATCGCCGGCGGACCAACATTCTCGCTAGTCATCTGTGACCTCGATCACTTCAAGCGGATCAACGACA
>JAGQPO010001014.1 GCA_020426665.1 Planctomycetales bacterium | reverse complement strand
TTGCCCAAACCCATGTCATCGGCCAGGATTCCACCGACGCCCCACTCGGCCAATTTGCGCAACCATTTGTAGCCGTCAATTTGGTAGTCTCGCATATTTGCATCCAACCCGTCGGGCAACGCGGGATCCAATTTTTCGGCATTGGCCAATCGTTGAATGCATTTTTGCCATGCACGACTCGCCTTGACGGACACATCCGAATCGACCAACTCGCGAATCACAGGTGCCGCGGTGGCATCTAATTTCAACGCACGTCGATCTTTGTGCGTGGCGTCTTTCAAGCGTCTCAATCGCTTTCTTAACTCGCGGCTGATCCGCGCCCATTGGCCCTCGCCCAATTGGATGTAATCGCCGACGCCTTGCGAATCATCCTCAGGGAGACGGTCGATCAAATCGGACAGCGGCAATGTGTGTTCGCCGAGCTTGCATTCGCCTGAAATCCCGAACCAGTTTCGGTTGTTGGTGATATCAACCTTGACGTTTCCCGACGACATGCTGCCGAGAACCGTCAGGGGCTTTTCACAAGTTCGGTCCCACAGGACTTCGATGCCGCTGTCGGGTGATTGAAGGTCTTCGATCAAACGCAACGCGACGTCGAAATCAGAAATCGATCCGAACCAACTTTCGCGGTTGATCGGCAAGTCCCACTTTTCGATCAAGCCTTCAACCATCTCCGTTTCCTGCTTCACGCAACGCAACAGTTGCACTTTTTTTCCGTCTCTTTCGGTCGCGTGCACCATCGGACCGGCCAACGGCTTGCGCAAAACACCGACCGCGTCACGGACGCGAATGCCGAAATCCAGTCGGCCGTCTGATTGGCTGCGCAGCAGAACTGCGGGACGAGAAGGCTGACGTACCAGTGGCCCGGCAAAAGACGGCGGCAACAGGATCGGGATTTGCTTTTGAAGCCGTGCGAGCGGCGCGACCAAATCCTCGATGCGAGAAAGACTGACCGGTGGCACTTGCATGACCGATCGAATCAAACTCGACTCATTCTCGGAAACCTTGCCGATCAAAACTTCACCGGCGTCCAGATCAATCCTGACGATCGCGGACGCCGATGAAATGACGTTGCGATACTGTTTGGTGCATCCTTCGTCGGTGAAGATGACCGCATGGCTTTCTTTAGATGATCCGATGGCAAGAAACACCGGACAATTGATCACGCGAATGGGTTCTTTCTCGAACGTGACGTTGTCTTGGCCGATCAAGTGCTGTAGCGCGTCGATCGGGTCCAACTCGTGCCTCGTGTCGCTGTAATAATGCTCTTTCTCTGTCGTGATCTCATCGACAACCGCGCGGTCGGACGGCGTCAGGGGCAGCGATCGATCGGTTAGCAAATGATCCAGACGGATTTTCTTGCCTTTGGTGTATCCGTCACCGCGTTTTTTCTGTTGCTGAAGCAACGGAACGATCGACATGTACCCCCCGGAACTTTGTTGAATGTCCCAGACGATTCGTTGCCGCACCTGCTGGACGACAACGGGCAGCAAATCGTCGTCGATGTCATCGCGCGATGGCAAAACTTTCTCACCCGCATTGGCAAGGCGATTCAGCTCCGCGATTGCGATCGCGGTGTGATCGGGACGAAACGGCTTCCGCGGCGGTACGCTTTCGTCGGTTGCCCCGCGACGAATCAGCGACCTATATTCTTCGTTGACTCGCAATTCTTGGACGACGGCGTTCAAAAATTCAAAGCCGTGACGACAGGGCTTTGTACCGTCGGATTCCAGGCAATTGCATCCGGTCTTGGACGGATTGTCTACAACCGACAAAAAGACGTTGTGCGAGACATCGTTCAACGTCCAAGTACCTTGAATCTCGCCGCAACTGAACATCCCAGTGATTTGAATCTTCGCCGGCGCCAACTCCGCTTCACGGCTTCGAGTCCATTGCGAACGGAAGTGGTGATAGAAGTGCGACTGTACCGATCCGAGCCCGCTGGCCCAATCATCCAGATTCCTGGGATCAAACGGCGGCTTGTCCATCCATTCAATGTAGTCATCCAATCCATCCGAACGTTGCACGTTTGAACTCTCACGGCGTCCGGCATTGGCAAGGATACGCCGCAGCTGGTTTCGTTGACGTCGGGACCGTGACATGGGGAACTCCGTTTCGACTAAATGGAACGATGACGGGCAGCGCCAAAACTCAAATCAATACGATGTAAATCCACTCCGCGGACGACGGATGCCCCGTGGTTACGGCTTGACCGTCGTGAAAGCTTAACGGGGAACGCCACACATTTACAATCGTGGTGCGGACCAAAAACTACCCCCTTCCCCTTTTAAAACTACCCCCTTCCCCTTTTACGATGTTTGCTCTGCGACGTCCTGTTTGACACGCAGGGGGACCGCGATCCGTCGATACCGAAACTCGCGGAACAGCAAAATTAAATTGACCGATAACACCGCCAACCCGATAACCAGAATCAACGCGGAGATCTCTCCACGCATCCCACGAGATGTGAACGATTCGGTCCAGGTCCAGAAACAATTACTGACGTGCAACGCGGAATAGTTGATTGAAACACGTCCCTGGATTGCGACGTCGATGACCGCCGGAATGATCACTCCTGAAAAGCACGTGAGGACCGCTGCAATCAACGGAGCGACAAATGATGGTCCGAATCGTTTCACGAACGGCATGGTCAGCAATCGAATCACGCCCAGATAGCCCACGACATAACCGATCATCATGGTCGCAAAGACCGGCGGAGGTGTGGCAACGCCTCGGTTGCTGATCCCCACCTGGTCGCCGAACAGACTGGTCCCTGCCAGGACGATCAAACCACCGATGGCTGTCGAAACCACAAACATAAATCCGGTACCGGAGCCCGGCATCCACCAGGTCAACAACATCCGAGTTGCGTACGTCGCGGGCAGCTCTCGCCGCACGCGAGGACTAAGCTCTGACGACTCGCCGACCATAAAAACGCCGACGACAATCCAAAAGATTCCCAGGTACAGCAATCCATAATTGATCCACTCGAAATCACCCGTCTCCCAGGCGGCGTAGGCCATCGTCGTCACCCAAATGATCTGTTGCACAAACAGAATCGCGCGCAACCGCGTGGAACGATTTTCAGTCACCGGCGCGATCCGCGCCGCGGCAGCAGCGGTGAATAAAACGACAAACGAAAACGCCAACAGAAATGAAGACAGAAACCCGAACCAGGTTCCACTCCATTGCTCCGAGATCACCAACGAAAACACAAATCCGCAGCACATGAATTCGACGATTACGATGAACGCTACCAGACCGACCAGCAAGAAGGTCTGCAGAGTTCTCCCTTTGGCGAGCGTGGACAGCACCAGCGCGAGTGATGTCAAAACCATTGCGGTCGTGAACACCACCGCAACGGCCAGCGCAATCGTCAACAACCCGATCCCTCGCAGCAAGTAGCAGAACGCCAGACAGGGGACGATCGCAGAGAAATAGATCATCATTTGCAACACGGCACTGTTCAGCTTTCCCGACACGATGCGCCACGCCGACAACCGGGTGATCGCCAGCATCTCGTAGGTCCCCTCGTCCAACTCGGCGGCGAGCGATCGAAACGCCACCAATGGCACAAAGGCAAACATCGAAACCGACAGGATCAAAAAATAGCCCATCATCATCGAGTCGCCGCTGGGGATGTAATAAACATCCGGCGCGTTGAACACGATGCCCATGATTGTCCAGGCACAGGAGGCGGCCAGCAG
>JAGQPO010001013.1 GCA_020426665.1 Planctomycetales bacterium | reverse complement strand
CTGTGTCGACGCATCGAACACGATCGCGGGGCGTTGCGGATCGGGCAGGTTAAGTTCGATGTCTGCTTGCCCATAAGGCAGCACGCGGATTTCCACCGGTGCGGGGATGTCCCCCGATTGCATCACAGGTACGACTCCGCCACCAGGAATCTGACGCACCAGTCGAGCGGCGACATGCAGCGTTGCGTCGTCCGCCGGGCCGGTTAACAAAGGTTGAACCGATGTGGACGTGCTGATCGGCGGCAGCAATTCCACCTTGATTCCAGATTGTTCGATGACGTCATCTGGATTAAGAAAATCGCCCGCAATCGGCACCGCTCGCAGCGACAACAAGTGTTCGACAGTCGTCGCCCATTCGAGTGCATCGTACAGCGGATCCAACCCGCCGCCGGCCGCCGATCCATCGAACTGTGATAGGAAACGCCGAGTGAGCTGATCGGACGCACCAAGCAACTTTGCTTCAATCGCTTCCTCGGCAAGTACGTCGCCTTGCTCAATCAACGTCGCGTAGCTCAACCAATCGAAGTAGTCGCTGACGGCAGCCGACACCATTGCCACGGCAACTTCATCAGCGGTATTCAAATCCTGCGCGGCAAGAAATGCGTCATCTGCTTTCTGGGCAACGATGCTCTTCCAAGTTGTGACTTTGGTGGTCAATTCATCCAGCAGTGTCTGTTCAATGTTGGCGAATTCCGCATCGGCAAGTGCATCGCTGATCGACTGCCGTGCATCCACCGCCGCTTGATCACCGGACGGCGGTTGCGAGACAAACGGTGGGCTGATTTGATAGCCGCTTAGCCCGGTCGCATTGGTGGGAACAATATCGACCGTGTCCCGGTAAAACACGCCATCGAGGAAGAAGCTGACTCCGACCGTTTCCGCTTTTGTCGAGTTTTCCGAGGCGACATAAGTGATCGTCGCTGATCCGTCGGCGTCCGACAGCGAATGAACCGCCTTCGGATCGTCAATCGGATCAATTGTTCCCTGACCGTCCAGGTAGAACGACAGTGTCTCTCCGCGCGCCGGACCGTTTCCCCGTCGGATCGTCGCCCGCAACGTGACTCCTTGCCCAGGATCGGCAAACAGATCGTCTTTTCGAAATCTTGAATCGTCTTCACCCGCAACGATCGCCAGCAACTCGATCGTGGGACGTCCTGCAACGGTATTGGTGAGTTTGCTGGCCAGCGGGATCCCGCGAATTGCCAGAGCCACTTCCAATTGAGCCTGGTTGTCTCCTTCGCCGAGTACCATTGACGTTTGCGTCCGGCCGAGTGTATCGGTACGCAGTCCGACGATTGGCGGAGCATCTGGAGGAAGCGGTAATCCAGACAGCGGATCAAATCGCGACTCGGTCACATCACCGGCGAGTACATTGTTGTTGCCGGCCGGAGTGATGATGGCTTCAACGTAGCCACTGGAGTCAACAATCGGTGCGCCAAAGTCATAGTTGTCTAGCTGGTCGATTTCCACCGTGCCACCAGCTGGTGTCTTGATTTGCCAAGTCGTCTCGACTTCGAGATTCAACAACTCTTCCGGGCCTACGAAACCATCTTCGGGAGCCGGATCAGGAAAGACCAATTCCGCTCGATCAAGATTGGCTCGAATGACTAGTTCGTCGAGCACTTCGAGCGTACTCAATCCATTCACGCTATCGGCAAGCCCCAAGTATTCCGCGGTCTGGGCCCAGCGAATCGCTTCGAAGGCTCGATCAAAAACACCTCGCTGCGTCACTTGCTGAACCAATTCGCCGTTGACCTGTTGAGAGCTATATTGGTGCGTCAGCGGCGCGCCATCAAGATGCAATTGGATTGCCCCGGCATGCGCACGCTGGATTGCAAAACGTAAGGCGGCAACCAGGCTTGTTTCTAACTGATGAAGGATTGCCGGCGAGGCGACATCTTCAGCCGTCAGGTTAGCAATCTGCAAGGATTGGACCCAGTCGGTGTAACTTGCCAAGGCCAAATTAAGTTCGATTTCATATTCATCAACCGCAGTCAATGCATCGTCCACAATCGGGTTGACGCTGTTTGGACCCAGCCGTTCAAATCGCATGATGATCGGCGTCGGTCCAGAAACGTCTTCGCCCTCTCCTGGCAGCAACGCCGTCGGTGGGCCTTCAAGCCATGCCGACATTTCATCGCCGATCTGCGAACGCAAAGTCTCCTGGTCGACGGAGCTCCCGTCGTTGTTGTTCGCTGCCAACGCGGTTTGAACGTGCGTGTTGATGTTCTGTTTCGCCACCGCGGCTTCGGGGGCTTCGGGAGGATCATCCGGCAACATTCCGCGTGGACGATCGTATGGCGTTTCGTTGCGATCGTCGCCAAGTCCAACTCCGCCCAAAAGATCATTCACGAAACCGGGCAACTCGATCGCGTTGATCAGTTTTTCGCCGAACAGGATTGCATTTTGGGCGAGAGCGCCGAGTGTGTAGTCGGCTGTTTCATCGCCGTCGATGTCGGGGTTGGCCAATTGGAAATCGCCGAAACTCCATTGCAATTGAGGTCCGGTGAAGTCTGCATTGAATTTCGCTCGACCGCGGATGATAAACGGATCGCCACCGTTGGGTCGGTTGCGCAAATTGCGGTCGATGTCGACATAATCCAGGAAACCCAAAATCACGTCCCCATACAGATCGGCGTCAACCGTATCGAGTTTGGGGATGACCAGCGATAAGTCGCCGCCTTGTAGGTCGCTGCTCAACTGGTTGATGTCGTCTTGGCGGATCGCACCATCACCCGCCCGATCGATCGCAGCGACATCGATAGAGGGTCGTCCAGTGATTGTTGCTCCTGCGCCGACACCGAACGCATCAAACACCGTACCTTGCGCTGTTCCAACTCCAGTGATGTCGGTTGCGATGCGAGCCGAGTCGACATCGATGTACCAGCCGTCAACGTCCCAACCCAATTGCAGGTTGATGTCGGGCTTGGCTTCTAGGCCGACTTGACCTGAGATTTCAAACTGATCGAAACTGCCGATGTTGGTGAAGTCGAACGGATATTCGGCTTTGAAGACGCCCAGCGATTCGTTGACTGTCAGCCGCATCTCCAGCAGGCCCGCCAACAAGACTTCGCCGCCGCTGAGCAGTTGTTGTAGCTGTTGTTCGGTCGGCAGGCTGATGCTGCTGATGATGGGTAGAGCGGTTAGTTTATCCAGTAAACCGGGACCTGGCGGAGGACCCGGAATCCCCGGGTCGGGTATCCGAATCAGCGAGCTCGCCGCCTCGAGAACGTCGATTTGCCCATGTCCGCTGCGTAGATCATCGACTCCGGTGCCGAGCGGTTTAGCCGTTGATTTGAGTGCCTCGCGCACTTCCAACGTCGTCGCCGCGGGTGCCCATTGCATCAACATCGCAGCGGCCGCGGCAGCGTGGGCCGCGCTGCTGGAAGTGCCGTGGAAATCACTCCAGATTCGACGTCCAAAACCCGACGTTTCCACACCGGCCGGCGCGACGACGTCCACGTGACGACCGAGCGGGAAACCTTCACTGCTGTAGGCCGCCGGTTGTTGCGGCGCGGAGACTTCGTTGGCACCGACCACCAGAACATCGTCCAGCAAGGCGACACCGAACAAGCTGCCGACATCGGTCGCGGGAAGCGTTGCGTCGCCCAGGACGACCATTTGAAACAGTGGTGTCACGCCGGCTGGCAAATCGCCGCCGATGGACTCGATCAACACGTCCACCGCGATCGGGGAATCACCGTGGTTGGCCAACGTAAAACTGTCGACGGTCAATGGAATCTCGTGATCGCGCGTGCCGGTCGACCCGAGGGGGAAACCGATGCGATTGAGTTCGACGCCATTAGGAAGCGCAGCAACACCCGCGACGATGCGCGCTGTGGGGTTGTTGTAAGGCTGATTGGTTTGCAAGACCACTCGCACGACCGATTCGGGAGCGATCGTCACGGGCAGGGTCGTTACCGGATCGGTGGGCGTGCCACCGAACTGATGCAATCGACGCGTATTGCCGTTGTCATCGACGTTGATCAGTTGCAATTGATCCCGAACCGCTTTCTGGCCGTCGTTGCCCGCCGCTTGAACAAACAACACGTTCTTGCGACGCAGAACGTCTTGAACGAATGCAGCGACCGCGCCGGAGCCAAACATCGGTGCCGTATAGTCGATCACATCCGAAACGATGATGTCGACGTTTTGAATGTCGGTCAGCCAAGTGACTGCGTCGAAGAAGGAACGTGTGTCGGTGGCGGAGGCGAAAGCCAAGTCGGCTCCGGGCGCGATATCATGGATGATCTCCAGCATCGCGGTGCCGTTTCCGCCGAACGCTTTTTGTTGGTCGATGAATGTTGACAATTGCGCGGGGCCAGGAATATCACCGGTGCCTTGGGCGTACAGCAGTCCGTCGGCGCCCGTGGAGATCACACCGACTTTGACGCCGCTGCCGTCGACCTGTTCTTCGTGACGCAAGGTGTGTGCGTTGATCAGCACATCACCTTTGGTTCCGAAGGCGCCCTGGCCACCGGTGGCAGGGTCGTCTTCTTCGAAGAACGAGAAGATGGATTTCACGCCGCCGAACAGCTTGTCCATCCACGAACTTTCGGCGGATTCGAATTCCGACGAATTGATTCCGATCAGATTGGGTGCCGAGTCGGCCGGTTGTGAATCGGCGATCAGCGGCAACGCGAGCTGATTGAACTTGTCGGTGGCTTCGGCGCCAAGCAAAACATTGAAAGCCGCTCCCAAGACGCCGAGGCTGGATGCGAGCCAATCATCGGTGGTCGGGTAGTCCACATTGCCGGAGATCTCGACGAGCGTGGGTGTCGTTCCCGAGGTGTCCTGACGAAGTTGCCAAACGCCATCATAGGTCAAACCCGTCGGCTGCAGCGTGTGTGTGACGTCAAGTTGCGCTTCACCGGATGACGTGACAACGAACAATGCGTAGGGATCGGCGCTAAAGTTGTCGCCGTCCAAGACGTTGGAAAGTGAAATCGACGCGGCAACAGGTTTGGTTGCGGGCACGGTGACCGTTCCATCAAAATCAATGCTCAATCCTCCCGTCGATAGCGAGATTCCAGCGTCGGTCACATCGCCTCCACCGGTCACGGACAGATCAAACTGGGCGTTCTGATCAAGATAGAACCCGGCCGCTCCAAAACCGAAAGTAACATTCGACGTCGAAAGTGTTCCGTCCCAATTCAGATCACCACCCAGGTCGACGCCTGCGGGAACAAGAGATAGGCCGGCCAATGCGCCCGGGTCGGATGTCGTGGTATGGTTGAATCCGGTGGTCCCATTGGCGGCGCCAACACGAAACATATCCGTGCCGCAAGCCGCATCGCCTTGTAAACATTCAACCGAATAACCCAGGGAAGTCAGTTCACTACGCAAATCGTTGAGTGTAGTAACTGTGTTCGTGATGGGGGGAAAGATTGACGTCGCCGCCGAATTGATCCCGCTTCGTAGTGAGCTTCCCAGCCCTTGCTGTTTTCCCGGCAGTCCATCGTCGCTGGCGTCAAACCAGTCGGGCAGCGAAGCAGCGGTTCGACTGATACCCACATTGAACTCATCGATCAAAATCTCGGTCAATGTTGCTTCGTCAAGTTCGATGACCGTCAACTCCATGTGCATCCCGAAGCCGACGTTGACCAGGGTCGGCAAAGACCAGGCTTTGGTGTCGTCGATCAATCGACCTTCAACGGCGGGGAACGGGGCGACCGTCCCGTAATCGACCGTCACCGGCGTGATTGTTGTCCCAATCGGTAGATCCGCTGACGGATCGGTTTGCAGCCGTAAGGTTCCCTGATTGATCGGAAGATCGGAAAATCGAACGGTGTCATATTCACCGGCGTTGCCACCTTGGACATCGATCTCAATCACACCGGACGATAAAACGTATTGATGTTCCAACTCGAGGAATAGACTACCGATGGATTGTCCGGAAAATGGCGGTTCAAAACCCGGCGCAACGACCCCATTGACTCTTGACGGTATGTAGACCCTTCCATCGCCGACAAGTGTACCGCCGTTGAATTCGTACGGATCACCCTGCGAGCCTTCGATTGACGTTCGTTCGATCCGAGTAGTGCCTCCGTTTTGGACATAGCTGCCAGCGTTGTGAATGAGACGCACACCTTCGTGAATGAGGACTTCTCCATCCGATGTCAATGATCCAGGAGAAATCCTTAGCTCGCGACCTTCAACAATGAATTGACCATGATTGATGACTTCCGCACTGAGCGATAGAAATGGGTTGATCGGAAGCTCAGCGACAGGCGCTTGTGTCCGAATCACTCCATCGTTGATGATTGGTCCATTCTGGACGGTTAGATGGGCGACATGCCCCCATTGGGTGCCACCGGTATAGGAACTTTCACGAGACCAGATGATGATCTCTCCGAAGTTGGTAAAGCCGTTGGTGATCGTAAGATAGGAATTGTCGAAAAACCGATAGTTCCCGTGCCCTCCTGGCGGAACATACGCCTCGACATTGAGGATGCCGGTTGGAGAGACGAAAAGTTCACCATCAATCTTCGATCCACCTCGAAAGGTTGCCCATCCATCCAGGCGAAACGGAGCGTCGATGTCCGTATCACTAAACAAGGTCCCGGACCCCTCGGGGATCGTGAACGTTTCCGTTCCGGTGATCTCGGTATTGTAAAAGACTTCCGGTAGGTTGCCGGTGACATGAAGATACGGCTGATCAACCTGAAAGGTCAGTTGATCGGATTCGATCGTCCCTGTTCCGCTGATCGTTCCCCCGTCGTAGACGTACGTTCCACCTCGCATCTCCCAGGTCGATTCCATCTGCTGAGATTCGAAGAAGTAGTCTGCGACTTGAATCGTTCCCCGATTGATCCAGTGGCCACCGTTTGAGCTGAAGTTAAAGTCAGCTTGCACATGGCCGTCGTTGACGACGTTGCCGAGCACTTGATGGCGCATGAACGGGAGCGATTGATCATGATGGGGGCGTTCGATGGAGATCGTACCAGTATTATGAAGCGTGAATCCTTCATTCATGGTCAGCTGAATCTCCTGCGCAAAGCCGTAGTAAGTGGCTTCGGAGAGCAGCGCGATTTCACCTTGGTTTTCGATGTCACCGTTGACCCCAAGAAACAGTTGTCCGGGATCGATGGTTTGAGGAAATCCAGGTGTATTCATCCATGCCTGGCCCAGCAGTTTGCCGGTGACGCCGATATCGACACTGCCGAACAGGTTGACTTCTCCGCGGACCGTCAGCTGGCCATCAACCACCAGATTTCCGTGAAAGTCGGTGATCGCATTGGGAACATTCGAATTACTGACCATCCGCAATTCCGCTCCCTGCTCGATGTGCAATTGATTGACATTCGTGCTGTTGATCAACCGAACAAAGTTTCCCCCTGGAATCACGACATCGTCGCCGCTGGCAGGAAGCTGATCGGTGTCCCAGTTTTCAGATCGGAAGAGCACAC
>JAGQPO010001012.1 GCA_020426665.1 Planctomycetales bacterium | reverse complement strand
TACAGGGAATCAACCCTGTCGCTACAACGGGGAGGTAGTGGCTAGGATAACCTAGCCACTGCTTTACCCACTCAAGACTTTCGTGGATTGCCGGACGAATCGAAACTCTTGACGAGTTCCGCTACCGTAAAATTAATTTGTGACGGAGCACTAGATTAGCGTTTCCAGCAGGCGTCGTAACTTTCTCAGTTCAACGCGATGATCCAAATCGTCCATCGGGGTCATGTTGACGGTCAACGCCCGATCATATTTTTCGCGTTCTAACTGCGTGATCAGTTTTCCGTAGTCCACTTCGCCCTGACCGACGCTGACCTGGAACGCATCCGGGCGGGTGTCACGTAAATGCACGTTGCACACGAATTTCAGGATATTGTCCAAGTTCTTTCCCTTTGCCGACCCGGTGATATAAACGCTCGGGTCCAACGTGATGCCCAAACCATCGACGTTGTTGCACAACACCATCAAGGTGTCGGGGTCTTCACTCAGGCAACCGAGTTGGCTTTTCACGCTCACGCGAACGCCTTCCGCCTCGCCGATCTCGACCAGTTTTTGCAAGTGCTCCACTTCCTCGTTGAACGGCGTCCCTTTTTCCGCCGATGGCACGGTGATCGTCACAACTTTGGTTGTCTTGGCCAGCCAACAAAGTTTGGCGAAATCGTCGTAATGCTGCTGTCCGGTTGTCTGTAGCTGGATGCTGTAGCCCGAAATATCCAATCGATGCGTGTAACGAAGCAGCTGAATGGAGCGATCCAAGTCCTCCAGCAATTCGCTCGGTTTAACATTTCCCGACTCGTGGATCGCAATTTCAATCGCGGTAAATTCCAAGTCGGTAGCCAGTTCGATCGCGCCGAGCAATTCGAGGGAGGGAAAGCATTCTGTAGAAGCGGCGATCAACACGGGAGTATCCTTTCAAATCAACGTCTGGAAATCTTTCGAGCTGCCGGCGGTCCGCAGAATCGCGCAACCCCGACAGGCTATCTTGGTTAAGCGTACCGACTTTGGCGATCTGGGCAAAAGGCCGGTTTGACGAATCACGAAACGAATCCGTTTTCGCCGAGCCAACGATTGAGTTCGACGGCCAGCTGAGGGGGCGTTTTTTGATCCGTTTCCAATATCAAACTTGCCATTTCGCGGTACAGCGGTTCGCGGCGGACAAGCAGCTCGCGAATCTCGTCGACCGGCGTCAGGGCTGTTAAAGCGGGCCGGCGTTGGCCGGTGGTCTGATCAGATGTAATCCGTTGGGCGATCACTTCGGGGGTCGCTGTCAGCCAGACACAGATGCCGGAATCACGAATGATTGTGCGGTTTTCGCCACGCAAAATCGCTCCGCCACCCAGCGAAACCACTCGTCCGCCGGAACGATTCCCCGCAACCTGGCGCAAGCACTGTGTCTTCCAATCACGAAACGCATGCTCGCCGCCGGTGTCAAAGATCTGGCGGATTGATTTCCCGGCTGCATCCTCAATGACCTGATCCAAATCGACACACTCTGTCGAAAGTGCCTGGGCAACCAATCGCCCCACGGTGGTTTTTCCGGTTCCACGGTAACCGGTCAGGTAAATTCGATCTGTATTCATTTAAACTGGGTCTGTGATCTAACGCATTGTCGGCATGCACCTTAACGCGTCATGCCCCCTTTCCCGCCCGGTTCCGATTTCCGTGTTACCATCGCCCGCCGCCTCCCAGTTGCCGACACTGCGTCAAAGACGCATCTGGTTTTTTCGGTTGGCCTGCATCGCGCTGGCATTGGCACCGTTTCTGATCGCTGAACTTTACTTGAGAGTGACCCAGCGCGTCGACTCCGCTGACCTTTCTGTGGATCCGATCTTTGACGCCGTCGAACCTGCGCCACTTTTCGTCGTGTCACCGGACGGGCATCGGATGATCATCCCCGAATCCAGGATTAACTTTTTTCGGCCGGCATCCTTTGAATTGCATAAACCGGGCGACGTTCGTCGAGTTTTTGTTCTCGGCGGCTCGACCGTCCAGGGACGACCTTACGAGACGGAGACCGCGTTTGCGAAATGGGCTGAACTTCGTCTCGCGTCTGCCGATCCTGAGCACCGCTACGAAGTCGTCAATTGCGGTGGCGTCTCGTACGCCAGTTATCGACTGGCGATCATATTAAAGGAGATCCTGACGTATTCTCCAGACGCGATCGTGCTGTACACCGGGCACAATGAATTCCTGGAAGAACGCAGCTACAACACCGTTGGCAGGGATGCGAACTTACTGGAACGTCTCGCGCGCCGGTCGCAGCTTGTCCAAGCGATCCGAGAACGATTGGTCGCCGCTGATTCGGCCGATCGCCAGGAACTTTCGCCAGACTTGCGAACACGGCTTGATTTAATCGACGGAATGCAACGCTACATTCGTGACGATCGATGGCGAGACGGCGTGGTAGAACATTTTCACATCACGCTTGATCGAATGATTCGCATGTGCCACGTCGCAGACGTGCCGCTGGTGCTGTGCGTGCCGACCAGCGACCTGGTCCGAACACCTCCCTTCAAAGTCGCGTCACTTGCGACCGATGGTGAATCACACGACACCTTCGACAAACAATGGGCGATCGCACAAGATGACGGGGCAACCGAAACGCAACGGCTGAATGCATGCAAGAATTGCCTTGAGATCGATCCGCGACACGCGGGTTCTCATTACGTGGCCGGGCAAATTTACATCAACCAACAGAATCTCGCGAAAGCTCGCTTTCATTTAACCGCCGCACGCGACGATGACGTCTGCCCATTGCGGGCGACGACGCCGATCATTGAGACGATCTTGCGACTCGCCGATGAACACAAGATTCGTCCGATACGTTGTGACGAATTGTTCGACCGATCCGACTTGATGCAGCGACCGATCTCCGACGGCATTCCCGATCCCCACCGCTTTGTCGATCACATTCACCCGTCGATCTCGGGTCACCAGGAAATCGCCAAAGTCGTCTCGGACAGGCTGCTGGAAATCTTCGTCGTCAAGCCCTCATCGACCGCCGAACAAGATTACCAGCGTATTGCGTTGGAACAATTGTCGACCCTCGATGAAACCTACTTCGCACGTGGCAAGCAACGATTGGAGGGTCTTAGAAACTGGGCGGCCGGTCGAGCCGGACGGTTGACGGTCGACACACAGTAGTCCCTTGTTCCAATCGAAAACAAATGTTCGGTACCGACGTGTGTTTTCAATCGATTGGACCCCGCACGTTTCTGCGGTTAGAATTTGTTTCGGCATGTGGCTTCTTGATTCATTCACTCGCATCACAATGGCCATTCCTTTTGTTGTGACTTCCAACGATGTCTTCGATTCCACCATCGCCAACGACCGACGGAACCCCCACATGGGAAATTGCTCGATTGTTTCCGGTACAGGGACAATGGACAGAGTCTGACTACTTTGGACTGTCTACCGATCGGATGGTTGAACTTGCCGACGGTCGTTTGGAGATATTGCCGATGCCGACATGGATGCATCAAATGATCATCGATTTCATTGCGTCCTTGATGCGACGGGCCAGTGAAAAGAAGTCCGACGGGGCACGCGTGTTACAGGCGCCGCTTCCGGTCACGCTTTTTCCCGGGACGATTCGCGAGCCCGACATCTTGTATTTGACCCCGAATTGTTTTCCCAAATCGCCGCACGAATACCCAAGTCGACTGGATATTGCAGTCGAAGTGGTCAGCGAAGGAACCGAGTCGCGACACCGCGATTACGTCGCGAAACGACGTGATTATGCGATCGGGGGTGTTCAAGAGTACTGGATTGTTGACCCGTTTGAACGACATGTGACCGTCTTGGAACTGGGTTCGGGCAATTACAACGAACTTGGCGTTTTTCAATCAGGCGAAATCGCACGAGGCAACTTCAATCGATTCATTGAATTGCCGGTCTCCGACGTGATGCGGTTAGTCGACGACGTGGTCTAGCAACTCGGCGGCGCGATCTCGTGCCGGCTGGGCCCAGGGCTGTCCGTCGTACAGATCCAAAATACCTTGCAAACGTTTGATTCTTTCTTCCTTCGGCAGCCGGCTTGCATTTTCAACACGCTGCATCAATTCAGCCAGTTTCGGATCGTTGGGCAATGCGTCGCCTTCATGAATCAGTGATGCCAATCGATCGGATTCGAATCGCGCAAGTTCCGCCAAATCCATTTGTTCGTCTTCGTCGTCCATTGACGAGTCTTTAAAGACGTCGATCCAGCGTTCCAATTTTTCCCGTGCCGCGACGGGGTCGCTGCTGCGCAGATCCATCGCATCAAGAAACGATTGTTCGTACAGCGGTGGTTCCGATGTTCTCAGTTTTGCCTTTAATCTCAATCGCCGAACGGCAGCCTCGACGCGAAACGCGACCTGTTGCAAACGAACGTCTTCGGCTCGTGGATGGTCCGGGTAGAGTTTGACGAAACGTTCCATCGCGTTTTGGATCTGATAGGCTTGCTGATCGGCCGGTCGATCGTCGATCGTCGCCAACAATTCTTCGGCGGTCGGCCCACGTAACGACCCGAGCAAGAACGCTCCACCGACCAACAAAATCAATGACAGGGCAACGATCGTGACGGTGCGGGCGACGGGGTGCTCGGCCTTTGATTTCGGCGCCGAAAAATAACTTTCCCTGACTTCGCCATCAGACACAGTTTGGAAGTGCGTTTTTCCGGACAAACCGGGGGACGTATCGGAAAGCACTGAAGCGTCCACGCCGTCCGTCTTGGCCGATGCATCATCCGGACCGTCTTTCAATGGCGCTGTCAATGCGGTACCGGCGACGGTTCGATGAGTACCGCCACGACCATCGGTATGAACGGTGATGGCAGACGGATCAACCTGATTGAGCGCCGTGTGCGCACTATCGCCGGAGGTTGCGAACGGGACCGTGTCGGCCCCGCGTTCGTTTTGAACGCCACTGGGACTAGGATCTGCCGTCGACTTCCCCTCGGGGCCTGTCGTGGTGTCAAAGTCGTCGCCTTTGGATTGCCGAACCCGCTTTCGTGTTGTGTCGTCTGTCGACATCGGGTCCGCGTCGATTTTCGAATCGCCTTTTGGTTCGTTTGCCAGGGTTTGCATTCGCTGCAACCCGGCGCGCATCGCTTTCAATCGATTCATGACTGCCAGCGCCGTCGGCGGACGATCTTCCGGCCGCTTTTCCAACAACTCGTTAACGATTTGGACGACGTCGTCGGGCAGTGTCGGATCGATCATGTCCAGCGGAACGGGGTCGCGTTGTACCACTGCGGCCATCACTTCGGTAATGTTCTTGCCGCGAAATGGCGGCTTGCCGCACAACATCGAATAGATCACACACCCGAGTTGAAACAGATCGGTGCGCGCCGTGATTCCGGTCTCGTTGGCCTGTTCGGGAGACATATAGTCGGCAGTTCCCATGATCGACCCGACCGCCGTCTGGTCATTGCCAAAGATCTTGCTGATCCCGAAATCCAAAAGCTTGACCGTACCGTCTTCTTTCACGATCAAGTTGGCAGGTTTTAAATCGCGGTGGATCACCCCAATGTCGTGCGCATGCTTGAGCGCCGAACAAACCTGAATCGCGATCTCGATGGCTCTCATCCAAGGCAGCTTTTTGTCGCGATGGATGATGGCTTGCAGCGTATCGCCTGGGACGAATTCCATCGAATAGAACAACTGTCCCTGCTCTTCGCCGTATCCGATGGGTTTGACGATATTGGGATGACTAAGCCGCTTGAGCGTATCGATCTCTGCGTTGAATCGCCGCCGAAACCGAATGTCGTCGGAAACTTGCAGCGCGATCAATTTGACCGCCACCACATCGCCTGACTTGGCATGCTGGGCCTTGAAGACCGATCCCATCCCGCCCTTTCCAAGAGTTTCGCCGACGCGGTAAGGGCCCAGGTATTCAGGAT
>JAGQPO010001011.1 GCA_020426665.1 Planctomycetales bacterium | reverse complement strand
ATCATCGACATCGGCGGCGAAAGCACGCGACCGTACAGTGATCCGGTTGCAATCGACGAGGAAGTTCGACGTGTGCTGCCGGTCATCGACGGGCTGGCCGGTCGGTTGTCGATTCCGATCAGTATCGACACCAGCAAGTCTGCCGTTGCACGCGAAGCGATCGACGCCGGGGCGGAGATCATCAATGACGTCACGGGGCTGGAGGGTGATCCGGGAATGGCCCCGTTGGCTGCGGCGGTCGAAGTCGGTGTCTGTGTGATGCACATGAAAGGCACTCCGCAAACCATGCAGGACGACCCGCAATACGACAATGTCGTGGAGGAGATCCTTGAGTATTTGCGTCAACGGATGGAATTCTGTCTCAGCGCCGGCATCGACAAGGAGTGCATTTGTTTGGACCCCGGAATCGGATTCGGCAAAACGCACGAACACAACCTGGAACTGTTGCGGCATACCAAGCGGTTTTGTGAATTGGAAGCACCGATCTTGATCGGACATTCACGCAAGGGCTTTATCGGCAAGGTGCTGGGCGACAAGACGGCCGACCGGACCGCCGGTACTGTTGGTGTCTCGTTGGCCGTGGCTGCAGCCGGGGCCGACGTCATCCGAGTGCATGACGTCAAACCGACCGTCGATGCATTAAAACTGTTTCGTGCCGCCGGGGCGATTCCTTAAGTCGATGAGTCATCCCTGGCTGACTCGATTGAACGGACTCGATTGAAATGACCAAGCAGAGACGTTCAGCGTAGGGAACGGGTATGCGCCAATAGGTCGGCCGGTTTTCTCGCCATCGATTCAGTCTGTCCTGACGGCATGCCTGATCCGCAGAATCTGTGGGTACCGGGTGTTTTTCAACCGCCTGTGAACCGGTAATTCACGGGAATCACCCCCAGATTCAGCGGAAGACCCAAGGGAATGAAAAGGCGTCCGGCCCCAGGATAACTGAACCGGACGCATCGTATTTCACGTTCTCCGCCTGCGATTGGGATTATTCGTCCTCGTCGTCGCTTTCTTCTTCTGCCGGTGGTTCAAAATCGTCAGACATGTAGGTCGGCTCTAACGCATCATCAGGCGCGGTGTCATCGCTTGGTTGATCGTCGCCCACGGCGACTGCCGAGTTGGTCGGCGTCGACTCGATTTCGTCGTCGGCGTCTTCCTCTGGAGGAACACGCACGGCGGCGATCAGGCTGTCGTCGCCTTCCACGTTCATGATTCGAACGCCTTGAGTGTTTCGCCCGATGACGTTGATGTCTTTCGCGGCGATTCGTTGGAGTTTTCCTTTGCCGGTCATCAGGAAGATTTCATCTTCATCATCGACACGTGCGATGGCGATGACTTTGCCGTTACGGCTGCTGGTTTTAATATCACGTAATCCCTTGCCGCCGCGTTTCTGGGTGCGATAGCGTGCGGACGACGAAGCGGTTTCGGATTCGCCGTCATCACTACCGTCGTCGCTGATTGCGTTGGGCCCGAAGGGCGTTCGTTTGCCGTATCCGTTTTCGCAAACGGTCAGCAGGGTGGCATCGGGTTCCGCGACAACCATTCCGACGACCGTATCATCACCGACCAGTGAAATGCCTTTGACTCCGGACGTGTTGCGTCCCATCGGTCGGGCATCGGACTCTTTGAATCGAATGGCCATGCCGGAGGCGGTGACCAGAATGACTTCGTCGCCGGGGCCGATCACGTTGGCGGAAACCAATTCGTCGCCTTCGCGCAACTTGATCGCGATGATGCCGCCTTTCTTGGGGCGACTGTATTGTTCCAAAGGCGTCTTCTTGACCAGCCCGTCGCGGGTTGCCATGACGACGTAGTAACCCTCTTGATTGAAGTCACGGATCGCCAGACATGAAGCGATTTTTTCGCCGTCATCGAGAGCCAATAAATTGACGATCGCGCGTCCTTTGGCGTCTCGTGGTAATTGCGGCAGATCGTAAACTTTTTGCCAGCGGACTTTACCGGTCGTGGTCAGGAACAACAGATAGGCGTGTGTGCTGGCGACAAACAGGTGCTCGATCGGATCTTCGCCGTCGGTCTTGGCTCCCTTGAGTCCCTTTCCGCCGCGTCGTTGTGTGTTGTAGACGCTGGATGGCGTTCGTTTGATGTAGCCTTCGTGGCTGATCGAAACCACCATTGTTTCTTCGGTGATCAGATCTTCCAGGTCGATGTTGCCAAGTTCTTCGTTGCTGATCTGAGTTCGCCGCGGCGAACCGAATCGGCGTTTCATCTCTTCCAGATCTTCCTTGATGATCCCAAACACGCGGGCTTGGCTGCCGAGGATGTCCAGGTAGTCGGCAATCTCGTCGAGCAGCTGTTTGTGCTCTTCGGTTAACTTTTCCTGTTCCAGGTTGACCAGCTGCCCCAGACGCATCTTCAAGATTTCGTCGGTTTGGACGCTGGTTAGTGTGTAGGTGTCGGATTCGCCACGCTCCAATTGGAATTGACGAAACCCTTCTTCACCGAGTGCCCTGGCCATCATCGATGCCGGGCACTCGATTCCCATCAAGCGTTGTTTCGCTTCGGGTTGAGTACGGCTGGTCCGAATCGTTTTGATGATTTCATCGATGTTGGCGAGCGCCAACAACAATCCTTCGACCGTGTGTTTGCGGCGTCTGGCTTTGGCCAGCAAGAACTGGGTTCGTCGGCGGATGACGGTGACACGGTGACGGATGAACTCCGTCAGCATTTCCTTGAGCGTCAACTCGCGGGGCTTGCCGTCGACCAGGGCCAAGAAGATCAACGAGATCGTGTCTTGCAGCGGCGAGAATTGATACAGCTGGTTCAGGATGACGTCGGGATCTTCGTTGCGTTTTAGCTCGATCACCAAGCGAACCGGCTCCTTCAAGTCCGACTCGTCTCGGATCCCCGAGATCCCTTTGATCCGATCGTTGTTGACCAATCCTGCGATGCGTTCGACGACGCGGTCGCGATACTGTTGGTAGGGAATTTCCGACACGATGATCCGGTGCCGGTTTCCTTTCATTTCCTCGATACGGCACTTTGCGCGCACCACGATTGTGCTTCGGCCGGTCTTGTACCCGCGGCGGATGCCCGCTCGACCGCAGATGGTTCCGCCGGTCGGAAAATCGGGACCGGGAACGATTTCACAAAGCTCGTCGATGGTCGTGTCCGGTTCGTCAATCAACTTGATGACGGCGTCACAGATCTCGGTCGGGTTGTGGGGCGGGATGCTGGTGGCCATACCGACGGCGATCCCGCCGGACCCGTTGATCAACAGGTTGGGAAATTTGCTGGGCAGAACGGTCGGTTCGGTGCGAGCTTCGTCATAGGTGGGGACGAAGTCGACGGTGTCCAGTTTCAAGTCATCCAGCATCGCCGCGGCAACGGCCGACAACCTGGCTTCGGTGTATCGCATCGCAGCCGGCGGCAAGCCGGCGATCGAACCGAAATTCCCCTGTTTGTCGATCAACAACGATCGCATGTTCCATTCTTGGGCCATGCGGAC
>JAGQPO010001010.1 GCA_020426665.1 Planctomycetales bacterium | reverse complement strand
CTCAATCTAAAATCGCCAGTGACACTTGGCCGGCGACCGTCGAGCTAGCCGAGAGGAGACGGCTTGAAGTTGCTTCTGCGTATCCCCAACGCGAACACATGGAACTTGCGATCGAGAGGGACGGATGACAATGGCCATCACTCGTCGATTTCTACCTCGACCTCAGCTTCCACACTTGCCTGCAGATCCATTACTGCATTTCGAAGAGGTTCATAGATTGCGATTTCCTGTCCAATAACCTCAAACGTAACGGCGATTGCGTACGTTGCCGTCTCGTCAGGGTCGCGACTCCATCCTTGATGCCCCCGAATGGCGATGCTCAAGCTTTCGGGCAATGCGTTTGACTTGACGGTCGCCCAGTCTTTCTGAACAGTGCCCGAGTTGCGTTTGACACCCGATAAACCGAATTGCTTCATGGGATGAATGGTCCATGGAAGCTCACGACTCTTGTCGCGTTCAGACTCGTCGTCCGTATCAAGGGCTCGGTTGAGAAATGCGTCGGCCGTTTCACCGCTTTTACTGGAGATCCAGTCCATCCAAACAGCGAGGTAACCCCGTGAAGACTGTCGAGTTCTTCGCGGAGTCGACGAATAGGAGAGCGTTACGTCGATTCGAATGTCGTAATCGCTTCCCGGTCGTCGCAACTCTGGTGGAATCGGTATTTGAAAGATGTGACATTGCTTTGCGCCTATGAAATGATCTGACGCAGTTGTGAACGTTGCTCGGTATTCAGAATTCTGCGTTGCTCTAACCAAACTCGGGATCCCATAACCGATCCGTCGAATGACATTAACCTGCTCGAGGCGCGGAAGGGTCTCCTTCTTGCGATGCCAGGCTCTGCCATCCGCCAGCACACACCGATTCGTAGGTTACTGAACCAACGGAGAGTGCTTGCAAGCTCTGTGCTGGATTGGCAATCCGTGCGACCGGTTGGGAAAGATAATCGGGGTAGGGTCGCCCAGCTGCAATGTGTTGCTCGACTCCAATGTTCGGGCTCGGATTGCAGCATGGAATATTACCAACGCTCTGTACAATCAGAATATCGCGATCATGGCAGAGTTGGTCGATTTCTGTCGCCCAAGCTGACATGTGCCGGGTACGGCACGCCACCACAGAGTTAATCGAGTGGTTGAAGATCCGCGTCGGAGTTCTCCCACGATTGAAGTGAGTCACAACGTCACGGATCACGGCCGCCGGCAGCATGTTAATGGGCATTTTGCAGTGCTTGTCTAGTACGCGTGCATTCTGAATCCAATATGCCAGATCAATGACACCTGAACTCGGAACGGTTTCTCCATACAGCACTGCACCTGCGACGCGTGTTCCATGGCCGCTCGGTTTCACATAATCCGCAACATCCGTCGAACTAGCACCATCCAGAAAGCAGCGAGAATCACTTTTCCGAATCGCCGGATCGAGATACAAGTGCGATTCTTGGATGCCACTGTCAACGATGCAAACGATCGGAGCATCTTTTGGCGGTGGATTAACAGTCAAGGCGATAGCCAACGAGTCTAAGTCGCGGGCCATTTGCTGGGGTGTTTCGATGTCATCAGGTTCTGTGACTTCCCAGACCCATGGATAGTTGAGAATGAAGTCTCGAAAACCACGTCCATCAATCCTAATCCGTAGAGTAAAGCTGTCGGGCAGTTCAACGGCTTGAACGTTGGCATTGTCCCAATTCTTCAGGATGTCAACGCTATACGGTGAAAGCATTGATTCGACGTCTTCGAGCCGGGAATCTTTAAGTGCATCCCACCTCTCATATGCTTCCATTCGTTCGTTTGTCCACTCATTTTCTTTCTTTGCCCAAGTCTCTGGCTTCCAGCGCGGATTGCGTTTGGGACGATTGCGTATCTGCCAATCACCCGCGCAAGCGATGCTGACATCAACGATAAGCTCTTGATCGTCTTTGAGCGCGGGCCACTCACTGAAAAGTTGCTCAGTCAGAATTCGTCGCAGTCGCTCTTCCTGCGTTTCGTCGTTGACGAGCTCGTGGATCTGGGCGATCGAAGCAGAGCCTGCAGCCGTTTCAAACTCATCGAGCTTTTGCTGGAGTAGACTGAGATCCAAGTCTTTCGAGACGACGATTACGTATCCATCGTCTTGCTCAGAGATGATTTCGAAGTTGAACTGTCTTCGCAGCGTGTCCAAATCGAACGATGTATCAATTCGAAGCATCAAGGGTATTCCCTGTTCAGGTTCGGGAAGCCCTTCAGCGGCGCGCGCTTGCTGCATTTCTTGCCAACGCTCTGAGATGGCAATGGTAGAGGTCCGCAGGCTACCGGCATGGCCGACGCGGTTAGACCGATTGGCAGCGGTGATCGGGTCTGGCTGTATCGCCCTCCGAGTTCGAGGTCGCGAATCCCCGGACCCTGTTAACACCATCGGGAGATTTTCGAATGGTCTTTCCGAAGGCGGCATCCATGGACCTGTTATCGCTGTGAGTCGGCGCGTATATTCTCATCAATCGCGGCAAGCAATATTTGCGTGTCAACAATCTTGACACCGCTGAGCACGGCCGCCTTCGCGGCATCTCGTGCCGACTTTACGACCATTGCCGCGGATGAGCCGTTTAGATTCTTAACTGCTTTCTGCCAGGATAGTTTAGCGTCGCATTTCACGGCCGAAAGCGTGGACCGGAGCAACGCTTCGATTTCGGCAGGACCAGGGAGAGGTATTTGGAAGACGTCATCGAATCTACGGAACAACGCTTCATCTAGCGAATCTTCCAAGTTGGTAGTTGCGACGAGCAGTCCCGGTGCGTCGTACTCTTCCATTAGCTGAAGTAAGGAATTGACGATTCGAGATGCTTCGCCAATATCTCGGGAATTCGAGCGAGACTTGGCGATGAAGTCGCATTCATCCAAGAGAAGCACACAGGGTTGCTCTTTCGCCGAGTCAAAAACCGCGCGCAGATTGCTGGCTGATTCGCCGAAATAAGACGACAGTAGCGCATCGAACCGGACTTTTAACAGCGGTAGCCCAGTGTTCCATGCGAGCCGTTTTGCTCCGAGTGACTTGCCGCAACCAGGAGGCCCATACAGCAGAATTGTTTTCCGATTCCGCAAACCATAGGCTCCCAGACGTTCTCGAGCCGCGTACTCCTGCTCTATCCGCGAAAAACGCTTTTCGATATCCGGCGGAAGAACCATCTGGTGCTCGAGTTCGTCGCGGGGCACGAGAGTCGCTAATACTTCTTGGTGCCGACGACTAACCGGAAGCTGCGAAAGCTTGTGAGATGTGTTGCCACCGCCGCTAACCGAATCCCTTTTTGGGCGAGGGCGGCTCATGATTCCCTCAAGTTGATTGGCTAAACGTGCGTGACCGCTTAATCGTTCGCGATCGATGACTTTTAATGCCAACTGCTCAAGATCATCCTGAGAACCATCCGCGATCGCCCGCATGATCCGTTTGAGTAATTCTGCGTTCATGGCTTCCCTGCCTTTGTAAGTGTTCCCGAACTTTCGGGACTTCGCGATAGCAGTCTGTACCTCCATTGATCATCAAGCTTTTCAGCCTTGATGATGTGCCCGTGTTTTCGCAATGCCTCGATGCACCGTGAAACCGTCGCAGTCGACACACCTAGTTCATCGGCAATCTGCGGCGTTGAGTGTTGTCCTCCAGCAACTAGCTCCAGAACGGCGTCTAACCTTTGCTGAAT
>JAGQPO010001009.1 GCA_020426665.1 Planctomycetales bacterium | reverse complement strand
GGCAGGGCGACTAAAAAGACAACGACAGATGCCGTAAAATCCTTTAACAGGTTTGCGGGCGACAGCATGCTTGCCGCTGAGTGGTCCACATTCTGCATCTGGCATCTCGTTTGGTTATCTTCCGTGGAAACACGATTTTGGTTTGGCATCGCCGACGCAAACTGCAAACGATGGACCAAGGAAGCCGTAAGCGTCTCAGACGGGCGGTAACGAAGGATTGACGCAAATGGATGTCGAATTTCGATCACCGTGGAAGATTTTCGCCGCCACGCCTGCCGGCGATTGATCCAAATCCAGATGAAATTGTTGGAGCTACAGAGGGTACGACTTTTGCCACGGAATTTAGACGTACCCGATTACTGGTTATCGATGCTCAAACTCATGGGTCGAACGGGTGAACTTTAAGAACAAAATTGGATTTTTCCTGCCGATTACCGGACTGATCGTCTTGATGATCGGTCTTTCGGGTGCGCTGTACGTCGTCCAGTTGCAACAGAAGAATTCCCGATTGTTGGACGTCAATGTCTCAAGTATTCGCACGGCCGAAGGTTTGGAATTGATCATCCGCGACATGCGTCACGACCTTGATCGGTACCTGTTGACGCAGGATCAGAATTATCTCGAACATGCGTCTCAGCGCCACGCCGATGTTAGCGATTGGTTGTCAAAAGCCAAGCAGTTGGCCGCGTCCGATCAAGAACATGCTTTCATCACGGAGCTAGAAAACGGGCTGAACGAATACTTCCGTCAACTCACTTTACTGACCGACAGCGAGTCGAAAGTGATATCGGCACAGGTCGTCAACTCGCTCGAGGAAGAGATTCTTTCGAATCATATCTTGGTGACCGCCCATAAGTTCCTCGATTTCAACGAGACGGAGTTGGAGCAAAGCAACCTGCAACATCAACATTTGGCGAATAAATTAGCCATGGTGATGGTATTACTGGGATGCTGCGGCGCGGTCGCAGGGCTGGAAGCCGGTTACATCGTGACCCGAATGATCAATCGGTCGATGTTCATGCTCTCGGTGCCGATTCGTGATGTCGCCGGAAAATTAAACACGGTTGTGGGGCCCGTCCGGGTGTCAACCGACCCGAGCGTCCAGGATTTGCAAAACGTGCTGGAAACGGTTTCAAAACAGGTTGGCTCCGTCGTCGAGCAACTTCACTTGCGTCATCAAGAAGTCGTCCGAGCGGATCAACTGGCTGTGCTGGGCAAGTTGGCGGCTGGGTTAGCACACGAGTTACGAAATCCTTTGATGTGCATGAAGACGTTGGTTCAATCGGCGCGACGAGAGAAAGATCACGCCAGCCTGGATGCCAACGATTTGGCCGTCCTGAATGAAGAAATCACGCGGGTGGATAGTCTGTTGCAGTCCTTCCTGGATTTCGCGCGGCCGCCCGAACTTCTTTTCAAACCCGTGGAAGTCGTGCCGATGATCCGTCAAATCATCGACCTGGTTTCAAGCCGCGCGGCGGCCCGCCAGATTGATATCGAAAGTAGGCTGCCGTTTGAACATTTGATCGTGCAGGGCGACGCAGCTCAATTGCGGCAAGTTTTGTTAAACCTATTGCTCAACGCCCTCGACGCGGTTGCAAACGGCGGACAGATTATTGTGTCGGTTCAACGACTTGGGCATGCATCGAAAACCGGCGACGGCAACGCAGTGGCGTTACAAACGGTGGGTTCTGGGGAACGTCCGACGGAGTTTTGGGGATCTATCAGTGTGACCGACAACGGTTGCGGATTGCCAGAAGCAGATCGAGACCGAATCTATGAGCCATTTTTCAGTACAAAAGCGCCTGGTGTCGGCCTGGGATTGTCTGTATCAAAAAGAATTGTCGATGTTCACGGCGGCGAACTATTCGCGGAGGATCGCCCCGGCGGCGGTACCGTTTTCACTATCAAATTGCCCATGTCGCAACGCCATGCTGTCGCGACGTGATCTCTCCGGAGCCTCCCTGTGGCAAAGCTACTGATCATCGACGATGAACCCAACCTACTCTACTCGTTGCGGAAAAGTCTTGAATCCGAGTCGCTGGACGTTCTGACGGCCAACACAGCGGAATCCGGAATCGCGGCCGTCAAAGAGCATCTGCCCGATGCAGTGATTTTGGACGTGCGTTTGCCGGACATGTCGGGTCTGGATGCGTTCACAATCATTCACGAGTTGGATGCCCGTGTTCCAGTGATCATCATCACCGCGTTTTCAACAACGGAAACTGCGATCGAGGCGATGAAACGAGGCGCGTTCGAGTACCTGCTTAAACCGGTCGAATTCGACACGCTGTATGCAACGGTGCAAAGCGCGATCAATGTCAGCTTGATGAGTCGCGTTCCGGCCAAATTCGGAATCGATCAAACATGCGACATCCATTCGGACCAAATTGTCGGTCGATCACACGCCATGCAAGAGGTCTATAAGGCGATCGGGCAAGTCGCCCCCCAAGACGTCAATGCGTTGATTTTGGGCGAAAGTGGAACCGGAAAGGAAATGGTGGCCCGAGCGATTTACCAACACAGCCGACGTGCGGGACAACCGTTCCTGGCGATCAACTGCGCCGCATTGCCGGATAACTTGCTTGAGAGTGAATTGTTCGGTCACGAGCGTGGTTCGTTTACGGGTGCCGACAAACGAAGGATCGGCAAGTTCGAACAGGTCAATGGAGGAACGATCTTCTTGGACGAAATCGGCGACATGAGCCCTGCAACGCAAGCAAAGGTGCTGCGACTTCTGCAGGATGGAAGCTTCGAACGACTCGGCAACAACGAAACAATTCACGTCGATGTTCGAGTGATCGCCGCCACAAATCGCAATTTGATTCGCATGGTGAAAGATGGCCAGTTTCGAGACGATTTGTATTACCGTCTGGGAGTTTTCCAGATCCAACTCCCGTCACTTTGCCAGCGGCCCGAAGATATTCCCATTTTAGTCGAACATTTTGTCAATCTGTTTAATCGGACGATGAACAAGCAGATTCGATCGGTGGCTCCCGAGGCGATGGAGCGGCTGCAGCAATACCGTTGGCCCGGAAACGTCAGAGAATTGCAGAGTGCTGTGAAGCATGCACTTGTACGCAACGTGGGGCCGGTATTATCACTGGCATCCCTTCCAAAGTCGTGTCGAACAGACGGCGAATTTGATGAAATGGAATCCAGGGTGACACTGGATGTCGCGAACATCCGCCAGGTCGTTCGTCAAACCTTGATTGATCAACAAATCGATATTTACCAAACGCTGCACAGTGAATTGGATCGAGTGCTGCTGTCAGAAGTGCTCGAACACACCGAGGGAAATCAAGCACGGGCAAGTGAAATTCTGGGGATCGCAAGGAGTACATTGCGTACAAAAATGGCTGACCTCGGCCTGAGCGTGGAAACACGTATCAAATCGGGGGCGAAAGAATAGAACAATATGACCATGAATTCAATCGAAACGTTTTTCGCGGCAAAAAAATACGGCGTCGCTGGAGCCTCGGCTCGCACACATAAATACGGTTACAAAGTTTTCAAAGCTTTGATCGTTTCCGGTCGGGACACCTACCCGCTGAACCCTATCACTGATGAGATCGACGGGCATAAGGCGTATCCGAGGATCAGTGACCTGCCCGTTGTCCCCGAGTCGTTGTCGATCGTTACGCCGCCGGATGTCACACGCCAAGTGGTTGCCGATGCGATTGCCGGGGGCGTCAAGAACATCTGGATGCAACCGGGGGCCGAAGACGAACTTGCCAGCGAGTCTGCGCGTAGCGCAGGAATCAACGTGATCGATGATGGAAGCTGTATTCTCGTTCTGTTGGCCCGCCAATAGCAGCTGAAACGACAATTCAACAGCGGTGAAATGCTCTTCGCACCCAGTCTTGTCATGGATGCATTGGACAACAATGAATCGGTGGCGACTTTTGGGCGCCGTAGTGAACCTATCGGCGGAGTTATTTCTCAATTTGTCGGTAACGTTTATATCCTCGCAGCGAGTCACCCAAACACAGGCAAGGCATGAATTCCAAACCAGGCATTCCCATCTGGCAGGTCGACGCCTTTGCGGACCGACCGTTCGTCGGCAACCCCGCCGCCGTGTGTATTCTGGAAAGCTATCCGCGCGACGATTGGATGCAGAGTGTCGCGGAAGAAATGAACCTTTCCGAAACATCGTTTGTCGTTCCGGCCGATGGTGACAATACCTTCCATTTACGATGGTTTACTCCAGTGACCGAAGTTGACCTGTGCGGACACGCGACACTTGCAACGGTTCACACTCTGGTTGAAAACAACCACGTCGACGTTCGCGCTCCGATTCGATTTCATACCCGTAGCGGTGAATTGTGCTGCCGCTGGGACGGGACGATAGTCACGCTCGATTTTCCCTCGAATGCGGCGACAAACGATGTTGGCGAGGCCAGGTCGAATGCGTTACTCACGTCACTGGGAATTGCAGAAGGCGTGGTGATGCAGACAAAATACGACTTGGTCGTTGTCGTCGGCGATGCCGATGTTGTCCAATCGATGCGTCCGGATTTCAATGCACTCGCGCTAATCGAGACCCGTGGAGTGATGGTGACAGCCGCGAGCCGTGAAAGTGAAGTTGACTTCATTTCTCGTTTTTTTGCGCCGCGCTGCGGAATCAACGAAGACCCCGTCACC
>JAGQPO010001008.1 GCA_020426665.1 Planctomycetales bacterium | reverse complement strand
TCACGGAATGCGATCAATCGCTTGACCGTCGTTTCTCGCAAATTGGACTCCGGTTCATCATCGCCAACGAAACTGCCGCTGGGCAACCTGCCGATCGACTCCATGGCTCGTGCACAGGCTTCGGCCACTTCAGGTGAGTCGACCACCGATGGTGATTTATCGATCGGGGTGTCGACACCCTGGGCTTCACTCAATTGAATTTCGGGCGCAGGTTCAACATTAATCTTGTCCGGCAGAGCAACCTCCGCTGGCTCGGATTGAATCTCCGCCTCCGGTTGGATTGCAGGCTCCGGCTGGATTGTGGGCTCCGGTTGAGTCTCTGGTTCGGGTTGGATCTCTGGCTCCGGCTGGATTGCCGGCTCGGGTTGAAACTCTGAATCAGGCGAGTACTCAGAATCAGGTTCGAACTCCAAGTGGGCGCTGGTTTGCTGTATCGGATCGGTCGATGGTTTGTCGTCGGCATCGGTTGGTGTCGGTTCAACAGCCTGGATCGCAGCGGCGCTGGGCGCTTGACTGGGGAAGGCGAGCGTAACGCTGTTAAGCAACGCCGTTTCTCTGTCGCTCGGCGTGACGTCCGCATTGGATTGTCGCTGTTGCAACCGCTCCATTGCCAGCATGCCCACCGTTGGCATGGATGGTTGTGCGTCCGCATCGGAATCTGTTTCAACCGAATCATCATCAATCGAGTCGCCGATGCCGTGAAGGCTTTGGATCACTCGGTCGATGTCGGCGAACTCTTGCGCCGATTGGCCGGCGAGGGGATCCACTTGCTGAGGACCTGGCTGCTCCGAACTTGGCTGCAGTGTTTCTGGCTGCAGTGACTCGGGCGTCACGCCAGACCGATCGGTCGTTTCACGCTTCCTTTGTCCTTTTACGTTGGGCGACGCTGAGACATCGTCGCCCCCTGTCTCACCTATCGACTGCTGTCGACCGTCTACTTTCTCAGCGGTCAAAGGGTGAAACGGATAGAACCCCAAATCAATTCCGGAGGCGTACAGGATGCCGGCGATAATGGGTAATGCCACCAATGTCGG
This sequence comes from Planctomycetales bacterium, assembly GCA_020426665.1. GTDB lineage: Bacteria > Planctomycetota > Planctomycetia > Pirellulales > Pirellulaceae > Stieleria. The sequence goes on along the minus strand of JAGQPO010001008.1, from coordinate 4,888 downwards.
CGAGGCGATCTTTAGGATGCGAATCGCGTTGCGAGGCTTTCGTCCCCATTCGTGGCGCTCGTAGAAAGACCGCTGGTCTTCTGCAAACGGCACCTTGTCCTTTTTGCGTTCGGGTAATGAAGGGGTTAACGTGTCATCGGATCCCGAATCCGCAGGTTCATCAAGGCAATGATCCGACGCCAATTCGTCGTCGAAATCGTCGTCGTCGTCGAACTCATCAGTGTCGGCAAAGTCACCGACGAAGTGAGATTCGTTTTCGACCGACTGCTGGTGTTCCCAATCATCTGGCGCGTCCCAGGCGTGTTCGATCTCGTCAATCGAAGGCTGCCCCGAGACAAGTTCGTTTGGAAAATCGTCTTCCTCCATACTGATCATCGAGATCCCGGAGTCCGTCGCGGGAGCTTCATCCAAATCGATGGTATCGTCCAAGTCAATGGTTTCGTCCGCCGACGACATGCCGTCAAGCGGGCGATCATGTTCGTCCACTAATGTACTGGTGTCCGCCGACAGATCGCGTTCCAATTCCTCCGGATCGGACGCCGCCTCGACAACCTGTTCCTCGATTGCCTGTTCCTCGATTAGGGCGGGACCATCGATCAGAAGTTCGGGGGCCGTCACAATGTGCTGGTCGACCAGAGGGATCGTGTCTTCCGGCGTGATTCCAGGATCGTGGACATCTGGCAGCGGCGGACTGACCGGGTGCAGCGCCGGATCGCGAAGCTTGTCTTGCGTCTCAGGCTGCGAGAAATCGATTTCGCTACCGTCTTTAGAAATCACGATCGCCATCGGTGGCAACGTTTTTTGCCAAGCCAACACCGGACGCGATTCGCCACACCAGGGGCACCGGATCGAGCAGTCGTCCGGAAGTCGCGCTGCGGGCAGCCGAACGGTTTCATCGCAGCTTGGACAAGAGACGGAAGGCATTGGTCACCATTAATAGAATACTAGGCCGCTAGATTCTAACCGGATCTTCCCCGATTCCCAACGCAGCGGCTACCGAGAATCCTCTTTCACCGCCGCCGGACCGTCAATGAGCCAACACTCGTCAACGACATGGATAACCGCTTTGCCCGTTCTGGGTGGGCGACTGGTACCTCGCCACATGTCAATCCAGCGAATTCAATCGCTTTCAATCGCTGGTGCCATTAAACGATTGATGTGGAGGTTCCGATCGTGCTTCGTTGCAGCTTGATTTTCGTGTAGCGGAACTCGTGCGTGAGTTACGATTCGCCCAGCCATTTACGAAAGTCTTGACGACTTCCGCGACGCTGCCTGTCCGAAAATCAAGCTGCGGCGGAGCACTAGCTTGGCTAGTGATTTTGGCATACGCCGCGCGATGCGGAATCGGTGGAGCGGGTTTATCTGCGAATGGCCTGGTCGACCAGGATGTGTGGCGTACTCATTCCTTCCAGCAGTTTCTCGGTTCCGCGAACGGCGATTCGACTGTTCAGATGATTGCGCAGATTGACTCCGGGGTAGGGCGTCACATACGCGATCGTCAATCCCGAATCATCGGTCAGAGCGAAGGGCGGGCTGTTCGCGCGCGACGAGTAGACTTGGACGAGATAGCCGGTTGCAGATCCGACTTCGGGTGCGAGTGGCGTTTGAATCATCTGAGATGCCATGCTGCTTTGTGGACTGTTCCTCAGTGGCATCTCCGCCCCTACCTGTTGTACGGCTTGCACGGATGCGTTGGTCAGCGGCACTAGATCGGGTTGGACGCCCATCGGCCGAGCCATTGGTTGGGCAGTCGCGAGTGCGTTGGATTGAATCAACGTCACACCATCACGCCGGGCAGCGACGTTACGGTAGCGCTGTGCAAGATCCAATAGTTCTCTTTTCCGAGTTGCATCATTGACGTCACCGGCGCTCAGTAACTCCTCGGCTCGACGGACAACCGGTCCCATTTCATCGGCGCTGGCCCCCTCGGCCATCAATTTTGAAAGCACCTGACGCACTGTATCCACATTGGCGTCCGCGATGGCATCTTCGACACGCGAGATCGCTGCGACGGAAACAATACGATTCGGTTTTGTGGGCATCGGCACAGGGCGTCCCAGTGACGTGCCACCGTCTGAGGACGTCAGTGACGGTTGTTCCGAATTCGCCAACGATCGCGGCGGTGAAAGGTCCGGTCGCGCATCAATGGGTCGGTCAATCGATCTGTCGGAGCCGACCATCCAGCGCCGATCCGACGCGGTGGTGCCACGAAAGATGTTTGTCCCCGACGGATCAATTTCAACCAAACGCGGCGGGCTGATGAAGTTTGCGACGACGTCGGTCACACGGCGCAGCGGTGCTGCGATCGCCGCCGCGGCTGCTGCGGCGCCGCTGGTCGGCGTTTCCGTCAATCGATCGTCTCGGAGTACCGAATCGGCCTCGTCAACGGCCAGGTTTTCAACTTCGCCGCGGACTTCCGATTCGTCTTGCCATTCGTCGCGCAAACCGCTGCCGATCACAGCACCGCGGTCTTCAAAGTCTTCGACCACCACGCCACGATGAACTTGAAACGCACGATCAGCGATCTTGGTTTTTGATCCCGAGGTTTCCGATCGCCTGTCTTGTCGAGATGAATTTGACATCTTTGGTGCGGCTCGCAACTGGGGAATCTCGGTCGCTTCACGCAAGCTGTCCTGCGTCAAAGACCGCGACGCCGAATCGATCGATTTGGCATTTGCTTCTGTGTCCTGACCCGTGGCCGGGCGGATGGGGACCAACGCGGGGATGGCTTCCGATTCCGTCGATTCGTTTTCCAACGCAACGGTTGCGATGTCACCGGATCGCTTTGCGTTGGACGCATCACGTGCGACCAGTTGCGCCAATTGTTCGGCACTGTCCGCGACCTGATTGCGATGAATCCAGCGGAATTCTCCTGATGGCGGTACGATCCTTAACCAGGTCTTGGTGCCCGATTCACCGTTATGCTGGGTCTTGCCGATAATCGATACCTGCTCGCCGGCATCCAATTGGACTTGCCATCGATACCTTTTTGCTTGCCCCAGTTGAGTCCCGATCCAGGCAACGGTTTTATCGTCGACGATGGTGCCGGTTTTTTCGTCACCGGAAATCTGAACAGCATCAGCCGGCATCCAACAGAAACTGTCTTCGGGCGGCCGAATCCCTAGCCATCCGTCTGCGGTTTCGACATAGACCTCCAGTTCCTGGCCGCGTCGAAGTGCTTCGGTCCGATAGTGGTTTTCCCCCGGTCCGCATCTGGCAAAAGCAGCCGTGTCGGCAACAAAAACGATATACGGCGCAGTGTCACCGGATTGCCCGCTGCCAAATGTGTCTGCGTTATCGGCCGCGCCGCGACCGTCCCCGAAATTCTCCCCCGGATTCGAAGCATCCACGGGATCGGTCAAAGCCATTCGCGGCTCGTCCGCGATGACGCGTTTGGCGAGTCCGAAAAAGGCGATCGGCGAGATTAAAATCAGTGCGGCGCCGACCAATTTGGCGCGTAATCGCATCCTGCGTGACACGACATCCATGTCATTGTTCCGTCTTGAGTGATGGTTGCTCCAGTGGCCTCAGCTGCCGCTGGAACCCGATACAAGCCTTCGACATAGCGAACATCCGCTCCCAAAATCAAGGCGGAACCACCGTGATAACGGTTTCAGGGGCGCAAATTCACGGGTTTGACGCGGTCGCGTGCCGTTATTCCCCGTCCCGCCTCCCGATTTGCCAGGCAGGAGTAGGCGTTTTCCAATTGGCGAATCTGGAAAAAAGGCACAATGTGGACATTGTCAACGTTTCGACCGTAGCATTGCCTTTGGACCACAGAGGCATCGTCTTTCTGAATCATCAACCCGCTCCAAAACAGTGACGCTGAATCCATACGCCAGTTCGTCTGTTGACGAAACCCATCGCACACGATCGCCGCAGCCTTCAATCGTTACTCCGGTTGTCGCCTGGATCATCGCGGTCGGTACGATGCTGCTGCACGCATTCATTCTCGGAATTGGCGTCGTCGGAAAGTCTATTCCGCAAGCCTGGGTCGGGCCGATTTTGCTCGGCGCGATAATTGCATCATTCATCTTTTCGATAACAGGCACCGCTTTCATTCGTCGCCCGATGCTCGCACGCATTATTTGTGGTCTCGCGCTGCTACCCTGCCTTTTCTACGTCTTCATCATTGTTGTGGTTGTTTTCTTCTTCGATCTTCCCGCCCAAGACTGACGGGACAAGATGCTGGGAACGAAGGTCTTAGCATCGTGTGAATCGGTCTTCGACAGGATGCGTGACCGTTGCCAAATGATTTGCCGCGGCACGATGCAACAGATACGATTCTATCAATCCGATCACATGAGTGGAGAAATGAATCCGTACTCCCCTCCGTCCGAATCGAGCGAAACCGTTGCCAGTGTCGAGCAAACAAGGTCCGGTCCGGCTCTTTATATCGTCTTCGCAGGTTTGATAGGCGGTATTGCATCGATCCCTTTCATGGCCTATCGCAACCCATTTGGATTCGCGATGATTCTGATCGGATGTATCTCCGGTGGACTGGTTTATCGATCAATCTCACGTGCCTGGCCACATGACGAAAGTGTGCGGCCGCGCCAGATCATCTACTCTGCAATTGCCGTGACGTTGCCGCCGATCATACTTGCCCTTTTGGCACAAGGCGAAGGTCATTCGATCCCCTTCGCATTCATCGGTGCGGTGGTCGGCGTGTCCGTCGCGTGCGGTATCCTTGTCAGCGGGACACGACGTGCCAAAGCAACGACCAGCGTGTAGCCGTTCTGTCACGCACTGCGTGACCTACGCCAGACACATGAGAAATAGAGATTGACGGACCATTGGTTCAGCGTCAACGTTTGATTTTGGGGGTGGCGGAACTCGTCAAGTGTTTCGATTCGTCTGGCAATTCACGAAAGTCTTGACGACTTCC
>JAGQPO010001007.1 GCA_020426665.1 Planctomycetales bacterium | reverse complement strand
CGCCTGTAAGGCCTGCCCGGCACTGCCTGCGTCAGGCAACCTGTTTTTCCCAGACTGCACCTCCATGGTGCAAAACCCGTAAATGCTAGTCCCAATCTCAACCAAGCTACCGATGCTACGATTCCTTACTGGGCTTCTGTTTGTTTCCTCCTTCGTTTCTTTCGGATTCACGGCATGTCGCGGTGAAGACCACCTGTTCTTTCACGAGAACGTGTTGGGCACGAGCTTTGAATTGCACGTTAGTTCTGGAAGCCGCGCGGCGGCCGAGCGTGCGGAAAGTCTTGCACTGGCGGAAATTGATCGTCTGGCAAAAATCTACAGTCACTATGACAAGTCGAGTGAGTTGTCAGCGTTCATACACGCTTTGCCCGGTCAGGAAGTTCAACTTTCCGACGAGCTTGTCGGCACGTTGAAGTTGTGCGATCAATGGTCCAAGGCAAGCGGAGGAGCATTCAATCCCGGCGTCGAATCACTGTCGGGACTTTGGAAGGATGCCGCGGAACGTTCCTCGCCGCCATCAGCGGAGGCGATTGCAGATGCGGTTGCGAAGGTCGGTGCGGCCCATTGGAAAATGGGGTCTGATGCATCCAAGGTGACCCGAGTATCGGATGCAAGTCTGACGCTAAATGCGATCGCCAAGGGAGTTATCTTGGATCGTGTGGCGGCCGTTGTCTGTGCCGACCAAGAGGTTCGGGGAGCGATCGTAAACATCGGAGGTGACGTTCGGGTTGTTGGCGAGGTTTCAGCGAAAGTTATGATCGCCGATCCGAAGAAAGATGCCTTGGGTGTTACCCAGGCATCGTCTGTCTTGATTGCTTCGGGCGCCGTCGCGACAAGCGGTGATTCCGAGCGTCACTTTGAAATCGATGGCAAAAAGTATTCGCACATTATCGACCCCAGAACCGGCCAGCCCGTTTCGCACCACGCCAGTGTTACCGTCATTGCCGGCGACGCGACCACCGCCGACGTGTTGGCGACGATCTGCACCGTGTTGACGGCCAGTGACGCACTAAAGTTGGTCGGAACATTACCAGGCGTTGAATGTTTATTGATGATGGACGACGGCAAGACCGTCACCAGCGAAGATTGGCCGGCAAAAGGCGGCAGTGACTCTGACGACGGGGACTCTGACGACGCAGTGAACGAGGCCGAAGCGACCGGACAAGAAATGGTTGTCGAGTTTGAAATCGCCAAGCCGTCAAATGATCGACGTTTTCGGCGACCCTACGTGGCGGTATGGATCGAAGACAAAGACGGGTTCCCCGTCAAAACACTCAGCCTGTTCCTGATGCAGAACAATCCCGGGCCGCGTTGGTACCGTGATTTGCGAAGGTGGTATCGCGGCGACCAGCTACGACGTGCGGTGGAACAAACAAATGTGATCGAAACGGTTTCCAAACCCACTCGAAATCCGGGGAAATACAAAGTCGTTTGGGATGGTCGTGACAACGACGGCAAACCACTTTCCGAAGGAGAGTACACGCTGTTGATCGAATCGGCCCGCGAGCACGGGAACTATCGTTTAATGAAAGAAAAGTTCACTCTCGGCAAAGCGTTTAAAACTGAAATCAAACCGAATGAAGAGATCAGTTTCGCAAGCGTTGAATACTCGGTGAAAAAGTAAGCGAATGCCGCAGGATATCTCGGAAGGCGATAGCGAACCTACCCAACCCAAGAAACGGTCGACGAACTCGCGGGGAAAGCGAATCAATCGGTTTCTCGCTTCTTGGTCACGATGGATTCACATCTATTTGTCAATGGTTTCGTTGGTGGCGATTTTGTTTTTTAGTGTCACCGGCATCACGCTCAATCATCCCGATTGGTTTTTCGCCGAGTCCACCGCGCAGTCGACGGGGACGTTAAATGCCGCTTGGTTGAACAACGGCAACGGTCCTCCGCCGGATTGGGACGAACCCGATGACTCTTATGCCGTTTCGAAACTGGAAGTCGCTGAACATTTACGCGCGACGCATTCACTTCGCGGAACGGTGTCCGATTTTTTGGTGTTCGAAGATGAGTGCGAAGTCACTTTCCAGGGTCCCGGATACGCGGCGATTGCCAAGCTTTCCCGGGAGACAGGGGATTACACGCTTGACGTCACCTCCAACGATTTGGTGACGGTGATGAACGACTTGCACAAGGGCCGCCACACCAACGCGTCTTGGTCATGGGTGATTGATCTGTCGGCGGTGGTCGGAACGTTGGTGGCGATCAGCGGATTTATCCTGATATTCTTCTTGCGATTGAAGCGAACAACAGGAATTGTGACCGCGGCGGTCGGCGCCCTGCTAATGTGGTGGATGTACACGCTGGCGATCGCGTGAACATTTCAAACCGCGGAAAGAGAAGATGGATAGACGAGATTTTCTGGCAACGTCTGCGTTGGGTGCAGGCATTATCGTCACAGGCCCACTGCTGACTCAGTCCACAGCCGATGCCAAAGGTGCTACTCGGCAGGATTGCGACACGTTCGTCTACGGCA
>JAGQPO010001006.1 GCA_020426665.1 Planctomycetales bacterium | reverse complement strand
GACAAACTGTTCGTACTTTGGCGACGCGTCGATCGGCACGTCCAATCGCGTCACACTGCGCAGCGGCAAACAATCAAACTCGATTTCGACCCATTGGCCTTTCATCACATTTTCTCCTCAGGTTGTGAAAAGAATCACATGGGATCGAGGAGGGCGTGTCCAGTCGCGCCGCGAAACCACCTCGAATGCGGAAAACGTAACGCCACAGCAAGCTTTTTGCGAGCCAGGCAACACCCTTAGGTGCCATTTTGGTGTGCGGCGCCGCAGTTTCCTAAATCTTTTTGACGGCAATTTTTCTTGACAGGCTGCCCGCGTTGGCAAACAACGGCTACTGCTGCGTCGAGATTGACTTTTCTGGGTTGGCCGCAGCGACGTGCACCGAGGCGAATCAATTGGGGGATTCGCTTTCGGTGATGCACTCATCCGCCGAGTTCTCATTCAGGAGTATTGAAAAATGATGCCGAATACCTGTGCGCGGGACATGATGGTTTCGAATCTGAAAACGCTGTCCCCGGAGATGGACGTCTTAGACGCCCTTGATGTTCTGCTGAAGCATCGCATCTCGGGCGCCCCCGTGGTCGACAGTGACGATCGTTTTTTGGGGATTTTCTCTGAGAAGTCGTGCATCCGATTTGTCGTCAACGCCGCTTACGAACAGATGCCTTCGAATCAGTTGATGGCGTTCGTGGACACCGACCCGCCGACGGTCGAAGCTCGCACCGATCTGCTGACGATCGCGCAAACGTTCTTGGATGCGGCTTGCCGCCGGTTACCGGTACTGGATTCCAACCGACGCCTGCTCGGACAGATTTCCAGGCGGGATGTGATGCGTGAGGTCCGCGACCATCTTCACAAACAGCAACCGGTGGCGACCGGATCGGGGCTATACCTGAGTGCAGTCGTCGATGGCGTTGACCGACCATTCCGATCGATGCGATAGAACCATCGTCATGCACAGTCATGTGTAGGTCACGCTGTGCGTGACACAACGATTTACGGAGGGATCGTCATGCACAGCATGACCTACTCACAATCAGGTTTCGGTCAGAGTAGCGTTTCGCGAATACTGTTCAATGCGGCGTAACAGATCAAAGTTACTTCGGTACAGTGCCGACGAAGCCTCTTTCATTTGACGCAAGTCTTCGCGGACTTCTTCGAAGTAGGATTTGAGCGCAACGTTTTCGACCTGATGCTGGGCCAAGTCTTGTTCCAGTTTCAGCTTTTCAATCTGGCCTTTTTCCAACATAGCAACGGTTGCCGCGGTTGCAGCGGTCAGCACCTGTTTCTCGTACTCCATCTCGGCAATCCGAATATCCAGCTCTTGGATTTGCAAACGGATTTTCCGCAGGACGTATCGATAGTCATTCAATGGACGCAAGTAATACGTGTCCACCAGAGAGGCAACTTTCTCTTGGTCGATCAGCAGTTTTGCAGCCTCTTCCTTGACGATTAACGTGTCGCCGACGGCAAACGATACTTCACCACCTTCCTTGTGCTGCAGGCTGCTATCGACCGCCCGCCCGTTATTGTCGAAGAAGCCGCCCTCTAGCGCGCCACGCTGTTCTTGGCTGTCGACATCAATCGTATACTTCTTTTCAAACTTGACCTTGATCCAACGTGCGGCTGGATCTTCCGGCGAACCACGTTGGCCGTCTTGCAGATACTTTGCGATCGTTTCTTTATTGGAGTTGGGATCGTTGGCACGCAATATCATGTTGACCAATTTGTCGTCGACGCGTCCCAGAATATTGTCGTCGTCTTCCTTGCTGCCATCGGCAATGAACGGTGCGTGACCATCCAGCGGCAACAATTCATACAGCGACCAGAGTCGGGCACGACCGCTGGAGATTGCATCGAGCTGGTTTTGTTCCAAGGGAAACGTCGGCGCGATGGTGACGACAGTCGGCTGACTGGCAGTGACCTTGAATTCACCCAGATAGGTCATCGGAACGGTGGGATCGAGATCCGGAAACTTGCCTTCGGCGAAACCGTAGACGACCAGCCCGTTTGGAACCAGCTCGCCAGTCGGCGCAGGCGCCTCGGCGCCCGGGATGCCTGTTGCCGCCGGAGCCTGTAACGTGATCTGGCCCGTCGCATCGGCACCGGTCATCGCCAAACTACGCCAACGTCGGCCCGCTTCGGTGCCAATTTTCGAAAGGCTAAGGGAGAGTGATTTCAAACCCTCGCCCGCAGTCGGATCATCCGGATCGCCGTACTGCAGAATTCGGTTCTCTTGTTCAACACGAGCAAGTCGGGCTTCCAGGTCCTGTTTGATCTTGTGCCAAGCCTGCCGACTTTTCAGCACATTTGCCGTGGGGAATAGCAACGTGATCGCCAACATCATTGTCAGCACAGCACTGGTAATGTGGTACCAACGCCAGTTCCTTGCCGCTTTGACCACCATCACGACGAAGGCGATAAACATCGCCAACAGGACTGCGAGGACTACAAATTTCATGTTCGTTTAAGGCGGCAGAGGAGTGCTACAACGGTTCAGGCTGATGAGGAAGCTCGGACGAACCGGTCCGGTAACCGATCCGCCTAAAATGCCTGAGTGGATCCCCGGAACATTTTCGGCGCCGAAAAGATGCGGGTTTTCAATCGTTGGATACTAAGTTGGGCAAGATAGACCGTCAAGCTTTTCTATCCTTTCGGAGCATCTTGCCCGAATGAAACAGCTTTCCTGCCCCCCATCTGCCGATTTATCGTTCGTTTCGACCGATTTTAAGGGTCGGCCCTGCACGTGTCACATCCATCAAGTGGCACGTCCCCCGAGCCGCGAATGCGATCAACCGCCAGCTTCACCCCTCCCAGTCGGGTGGTTTTGCTCGCGGAACCAGGGCAAGTGTTGGCCGATCGGTTGAACGCGGTTCGCTGCCCACCGCAAGTGCGAATGTGTCGGTTTCGAAGTCGCGTTTTTCTCGTGGTGCATTGCCTCTTCATAACCCGAACGCGTGAGTTTTGAAGTTGCGTTTTTGCGCGAGGCTATTGGTTTTTCCTAACCCGAACGCGTGAGCGAGGGACCAGTCACGACTGATTTTCCCTCGCTCAGGCATTCGGGTTGTGAAAAAGTGCGACTTTAAAACCCGTAGGCGAGGGACCATCCACCACCAGCTGTCCCTCGCTGACGCATTCGGGTTGTGAAAAAGCGAACCTTCAAATGGCGCGGCCGACTACCTGATCCTACTGCTGGCTGGGGACTGCCTCCAACGGCACCACCGTCACAGCCGGAACAAACCGTCCCCCTGGGGCACCAAAATGGGCTGCAGGACGGGCTAAACCGTCATGATCCCCATCACTGGAATCCGAATCCAACGATGGGTTGTTCCGAAGATAGGTTCTGAATGACTCGATTGGCTGGCAGCGATTTGCATCGTGATAGCAATTCGCGGCATCGTAACCATTTGAACGGAATCGCTGATGATCGTGGCTACAAAGAAATCGGCTCGCAGGTATCGCACGCGGAATGGCGGAACGTCGGGGAAACGCAGTCGTCTGGCTGCAGCGATCTTGTCGGTCTCCTTAGCAGCCATCAGCGGATTGTCGGCTGCAGGGTGCCACCGCCAGTTCTATCGCAAGCAAGCTGACCAGGAAGTCGCCTGCTTGTTGCAAGAAAAATCATCGCACCTGGCACGGCGAAGCAATACGGACTTAGGAATCCAAGTCGACCGTCGCAGTCGAATGTACAACCCGTTCGACTTGGACTTTCAACCGATGCCGATGGATGACCCGGCGTCACATCGCTACATGCAATGCGTTGACGGACGCCGCGGTTACCCGATGTGGGATGCGGCGGGATTCACGAACATGACCGAGAATCCGGATTGGTGGCAATTCTTGCCGCTGGACGAAGACGGTGTTCTGATACTCAACGCCGACAACGCCGTACGGATCGCGCTGCTGCATTCACCGGCCTATCAGCGTCAACTTGAGCAACTGTATTTGTCGGCTTTGGACGTCAGCAGCGAGCGATTCCAATTCGACACACAATTCTTTGGTGGCAGCGGAGCGTTTTACAATCTGCAGGGCGGCGGCAACAATTCGCAGCTTGGCTCGGGATCGAACAACGCGCGATTCAGCAAGGCCTTCTCACATGGCGGCAGTTTGGTCGCCAATGTTGCCAACAGCATCGTGTGGGAGTTCAGCGGGGCGAACACACAAAGTGCAACAACGGTTTTGGATTTCACTTTGTTACAACCGTTGCTACGTCAAGCCGGCCGAGACAAAGTGCTGACACGATTGACGTTGGCCGAGCGTACGTTGCTTGCGAACATCCGTTCGTTTGAGCGATTCCGACGAAGTTTTTACTTGAACATCACGGTCGGCCGATCACTCGAAAGCACTGTTCAACGTAGCGGTGGGGTCTTCGGAGTGGGACTGCAAGGATTCACCGGACTCGGCGGCGGATTCGCCGGGCTCAGTGGCGGTGGCGGCGGTGGCGGGGGCGGCGGCGTTGCACAAGCCGGCGGGTTCATGGGTTTGCTTCAAGACAAACTGCAAATCCAAAACCTGCAAGAGAACATCGCCCGCTTGAGCGAAAACCAATTGGTTCTCGAAAACACACTGATCGAATTGTTGACGACCATCCCCGACGATCCGGAAGCCATTGTGCGGCAACGATTGCAGGTCGCGCAACAGAAAAGTGCGTTGTTGAATTCACAAAGCCAACTCGTCAGTCGGCAGGCGGCGTTTCAAGCATCGCTCGATACGTTCATGGGTAATTTAGGATTGCCGCCGTACATTTGCGCAAGAATCGACGACCCACTGTTGGAGCGATTGGAATTGATTGATCGCGACTTGCGGTCACGTCGAGAGGAATTGATTCGGTTGCGCAGCATGGTCGGCGAACTGAACATTGCTCTACTCGGTGAAACGGAAACAACCATCGACCCCGATAGCGGAGTTCCGGTAGCACAATTGAAATGGACCGAGCGGGTCCAAGAAATTGTCTCCCAGTTGCAAAGTGAAATTCAACCGCTGGAAGAGTTCCTGGGTGAATTGCAGATCCAGGATGCACCCCGCGTCGAAAAAGACATCGCGGAACTGGCCAATACGATTCCGAAACGGCTCGTACAGAACGATAGGCTTATCAAGCTTTACGAAGTCGAACGCGAAAACATCTGCACCTTATTAAGGGTCGACACGATTGATGATTCAGTCTTTGATGTTTCCGAACTCTCGACGCTGCAAGGCACGCTCAGTGATGCGTTCGGAAAACTTTCGGGTCGGCTTCAAGAATACAAGGACCGGCTCGCCGCGATCAACGAGTCGCTGGATCGATACATCAACGAAGGACCAACCAACACGTCACCGGCCGAGTTGGCTCTGGCGGTGCGTGAAGACCTGATTCTGTCGACCCAGGACCTGTTAACCGAGATGGGTGAAGACATCTTGACGATGCAATTGATCCAGGCCCGCGCACGCACCGAAAGCGCGCTGCTGCCGGAGGTCCAGATCGACCCGTCAACGGCATTTGAAATCGCGCGCAAAAACCGTCGCGACTGGGCCAACGCCCGCGCCGCGTTGGTCGACAGTTGGCGAGCCATTGAATTCATCGCGGACGATTTGGAAAGCTCACTGGACATTCGCGTCGACGGCGGTGTCGGCACAGCCGCGGGCGAAAACAACCCGTTTGCATTGCGTGGAAGAAGCAGCTCGCTTCGTGTCGGGTTGCAATGGGACGCGCCAATCACTCGTCTGCAAGAACGAAACACGTATCGCCAATCGCTGATCGAATTCGAACAGGCAAAGCGAAGCTATTACCAATACGAAGACGGAATCTGGTTACTACTTCGAGGCCAGGTGCGACAGTTGCAAGTGAACCGCGTGACCTTTGAATACGGTCGCCAAGCGGTTCGCATCGCCGCATCGCAAATTGAGTTGAACGAGGACATTCGCGAACTTCGCGATGCCCGAGGCTTGAGCAGTGGACCAACGGCCGCACGTGACACGATCTCTGCTCTCAGCGATTTGCTGTCTGCACAAAACTCGCTGCTAAACGTTTACGTCAACTACGAAGTCATTCGTCGTGGACTGGACCTGGACCTTGGTACCATGGAATTGACCCCTGAAGGATTGTGGATTGATCCAGGCGAATTGGATACCGACTACTTGCTCAGCCTTCCGGGGACAACCGCCGAAGCGCTGCCCGGCGGAAACTGTACCAAGTGCGGAATTCGCATCAGGAACCAGCCGCAACCGCCGGACTTCCGGGGCGTTTACATCAACGAACCGGCGCTGCTGGAAATCAACCAGGTCGACTTCCAACAGCAAGAGTAGTGATTCGTCGAAATGAGGTTTTCAGACTCTGACGGAATGGATGAATTCTTATGCACACGGGTTTGCCCAACGGGCATTCATAACCAAAGCCTGGGGTCAGGGAACAAGCGAA
>JAGQPO010001005.1 GCA_020426665.1 Planctomycetales bacterium | reverse complement strand
GCGAGTCGGCTGATGTCGTTTGATCTTCAGCCGTTTTTGCACGGCATGGGTCAGCGAAACGCCGCCGATCATGAGAGCCATCGATTGACATCAGCCGTTTCGCGCCAGCGTACGGGCAATTTCATGATCGCATCAGGCTAAATCGCGTGGTCTGAGATCGCGAGATGAGAATTTCTGGCGGATTGCCATTGCGCGTCGCAAGCCGAATCGGTCCACGTACGCAACATGTCGCGCTCGACCAATTTGGAGACCAGCTCGGGAGTCGTCGCGGCATCAAGATGTTTCATGATCGCGGCACGACGTCGCTCGACCGTTCGATCCGATACTCGCAACTCTTTCGCGATGTCTCGATTCATCTTGCCCTGAAGAATTCGCTCAGCGACCTCTCGTTCTTGGCGTGTCATTTGACGAGCGGCATGTTCAAGCGTTTGAAGTCGCGCCATAAGCCGTGTGTGCGTCTTCACGCTCTCGGTAACATCTTTGGCAATGTTATGGCGCCGCACGATCGGTCCGCCTTCGTATTCCGAAACGCCGACCGTGTAGATCGATAGAATTCGTCGATTTCCGACACTGTCCAAGACACCCCGCAATGCGTAGATACTGCTGCCGTCACTCAAGTCAGCCTGCTGACACTCTGGAACGTCGTCGTTCAGTGGGTCGCCTTGGCACAAAAATTGATTGTACGATAGTCCGGGGATCCCTTTCGGGTCATAGCCCAATACCGATTCGACAGATGGGCTGACGAAAGTTACTTCCGTCAGTCCACGACTCGAAAAGAAAAAGTATGGATCAACAAAGTCGGTTGCCCGAGGCCAGTCCAATGTTGAGTCACTGATCACTTATCAGCTCCATTAAAGTCGGGAATAGATTGCTAGAAAAGAAAAGCGTCCAGCCCGATCGGGACGGACATAAGTGACAAAGGGTTCGGTAACCGTTGGTGCCTGGCCCCTTAAGCGATTCCCTATCGCAGCGACAGCGGGCGGCTAAAGCCTGCACATCAGCACTCATGCCGAGCCATTCAGGTCGGGCCCCTATTCGTGCGAAGCACCCAAAATAATTGCGGGAGTTCAGGTTCCCACCTGTTTCTGCCAGCCTGTCTGGGAACCCTCAATCGAGCCCGTCAACAGTTAGACGCGCAAAATCGTGATGCGTTCCGCACACGGGCATTTGCAATTTTTTCCGCTTTTTAAGCTGCGAGCGTATGTTCAGGTGGCTCGGGTCAAGGGCAATCCCTTGGCCCGGCCAGTTGATTTCTCCGCCAGGTTGATGGATCTTGGAGATGGATCTCCGCATGGCACTGACGAAATGCCTGGCAATCCACCAGCTTCCTTCGGAGGAACTCACGTTGTATTTGTTGATCATTTTGATCGGATTGTTTTTTTCCACTGCTGGCATGGCTCAGTCACCCGACCGTTCACCTGCCCAGGAAACAAGCCCGGACTCGCCACCGTCCGTTCGCAGGATTGGGTTGCCCGACACCCCGTTTCGGTACGATCACTTGGATGTACCGGTCAGATGGGTTGACGTATTAAGCCGCTTGGACAACACGCCGCCCGATAATCCGATCACCGATCACGGCGCAACGCTGGGCCGAGTGTTGTTCTACGACACGACCTTGTCCGCAAACGCAACGACATCCTGTGCAAGTTGTCACCTGCAAAAGTATGGATTCAGTGAACCACGCAGCACCAGCGTTGGCTTCCGCGGCGAAAAGGTCACGCGAAACTCAATGAGCCTGGTCAATTTGCGGTTCCACTCGCGAGGAAGATTCTTCTGGGACGAACGGGCCGCTACTTTAGAGCAACAAGTCCTTATGCCGATCGAAAACCCGGTCGAAATGGGGCATCAACTGGGACCACTGGTCAAACAACTATCGGCGGATCCAATCTATCCGCCACTATTCGAAAACGCATTCGGCGATCGCCAAATCACTGAAAACCGAATCGCGCGGGCGCTGGCGCAGTTCGTTCGCTCAATCGTTTCATTTGGTTCCCGATACGACGAAGGGCTTCGCCAAGTGTCATCACCGCTGGATCCTTTCCCCAATTTTACGGAACAAGAAAACCTGGGCAAGGAACAATTCTTCGGCCGAGCAAGATGCGCGGAGTGTCACTTGCCCGATCACGATTCGAAATCGATGAATCAGTGGCTGGTTTTTCAGCTAAAGGAACCAGGCAACAACGGGATCGACATGGACACGCCCAAGTCGGATCCAGGTGTCGCGTCCCATTCGGGTCGGGCACAAGATCGCGGCAAATTCAAACCATCAACGTTGCGCAACATCGGGTTAACGAGCCCCTACATGCACGACGGCCGATTTGTCACGTTGGACCAAGTGATCGAACATTACAACTGGAGTATTCGCCCACACGAGAACCTGGATCCGCGGCTGGCAGAGTTCTCGGCAAACGGAATGGCATTGCCTGAGGTTCCTAAAGTCGCACTGGCTGCGTTCCTGGAAACATTGACCGACGAAAGCCTGGCGACCGATCCGAAATACGCCGATCCGTTTGTGGGGCGGTGAGAATCAGGTTCCAAGTTCCAAGTTCCAAGTTCCAAGTTCCAAGTTCCAAGTTCCAAGTTCCAGGTTCCAGGTTCCAG
>JAGQPO010001004.1 GCA_020426665.1 Planctomycetales bacterium | reverse complement strand
TCTTACCCACAATTTTCTTACCCACGGCCAACCCGAGTCCGACAATGCCCTTACTCCATCCTCGATCGAACCAAGTTAACAATTTCTTCCAGCACTTCTTCCGGTTTTAATCCGTCTGTGTTGATTACGACTGCATCCTCGGCGGCTCGCAATCGACCGACATCGCGCATTCGATCTTCCAGGTCACGTTGGTTTTGTGCCGACAAGACGTCTTCGATTGACAGATAACGCCCGGAGTCGGCGAGTTGGCGCATGCGGCGTTTGGCCCGTTCGACGGGCGAAGCGGTCAAGAAAATCTTGCATCGCGCGTCTGGAAAGACTTCTGCGCCTTGGTCACGGCCTTCGGTCACGATGTCGCGTCCTGCAGCGATGTCGCGTTGGATTTGCGACAGCTGGATTCGAACGGCGGGAACATCGGCCAGGTGACGAATTGATTTCGTGACTTCCGGAGTTCGAATCTGTTCGGAGACGTCTTCACCATTGAGCCGGATGATACGATCACGCCACTCCAAATTGATTTGGCTGACGAATTCCGCAAGCTGGTCTGAAGCGGATAAGTCGACGCCGGCGCGAATGGCGGCCAGTGTCGCGGCGCGATAAAGTGCACCTGTATCAAGAAACTCGAACTTCAGTTGTGAAGCAACCTGATGCGCGATGCTGCTTTTTCCCGCTCCAGCGGGGCCATCGATGGTAACAATCAAAGTGAAATCATCCTGCAATTGACGAAACGAGTTTGCCATCTATGGTGATGCGACCAAGAACGTTGTGCAATTGGGCCATCTGCGTTCCGACCAACATCTCATTGAAGTGACCCGTGCGCGACTATCTAAAGCTGCATTTTGTAGTCGTGTTGTGGGGGTTCACGGCGGTACTGGGGAAACTGATCGATTTGAGCGCGACTCAGGTCGTCCTGTTCCGCGCCTGCGCCTCGGCGGCCATTCTGTTTATGGTTTTTCCGCGTCGGGCTCTGATTCCCAAGCGTCTGATCGTCGCCTTGATTGCCAACGGGATGCTTCTCGGGTTCCATTGGATGATGTTCTTTCTGGCGGTCAAAATCGCGAACGTTTCGATTTGCATGATCGCAATGGCGACCATTTCGTTTTGGACGGCATTGATCGAGCCGATACTGGTCCGCAAAGTCCGTTTTCAGTGGATCAACTTGTTGCTCGGCCTCATTGTCGTCGACGCAGTGTACTGGATCTATCACAGCGAAACACAATTCCATTACGGTTTGGTCGTCGCCCTGATCGGTGCGATCTTGGCGACGCTTTTTTCGATCGCCAACGGGCTGTTCGCCGGCAAGGTCGACGAACAATCGATTGTCATGTACGAGATGGCGGGTGCGGCGTTATTTTGTTTTCTGGCACTGGGTGTGGCAAACCTATTCGGGTACCAACTCGGATCGGACCGCTGGATCCCGATACAATGGGAATGGTTGTGGTTGGGCATCCTCGTCTTTGGCGGCACCCTGTTGGCCTACTACCTGTATGTGGAACTGTTACGTCGTCTGTCCGTCTTTACGATCAACTTTGCCAACAATCTCGAGCCAGTTTATGGGATTTCCTTGGGCGCGCTGTTCTTTGGCGATCATCACCTGCTGGGCAGCGGATTTTATGCCGGTACGGCCGTGATCTTGGTCGCCGTTTTCGTACAACCGTGGCTGGTTAAATCTGAATCGTCTCCCAGCGGTGATTGATTCGTTACAATCAGTGATCTTTCGATGGCGTTTTTGACGTGACCCGTTGCGGAGTAAATGCGTTCATGATCGTGAAGCATAAGAACTGGTTGATGTTACGTTGGTTAACGTTCACCTTACTTGCGACGACGATTTCGCATGGTCGGGCCGCCGATCGGACGATCCAGGTGACTGTCGTCGATTCAAATTCACAAACAATGGTTGCGTCGCGGCTGTACCTGAAGTCCTCCTCTGGAGAATCGTTCTTTTTCAAGTCGGACGACCCGAAAGGCACTGCAGTCCGTTACGAAAAACAAAACTGGATCAACAAGAACTCGGTGGAGTACCACACGACCGTTTCGGCGCATCGCTGCAGCGTGGTTGTTCCCGAAGGTCAATATGAATTGACCGTCGAACGCGGCAAAACATACTTTCCGCACCATCAATCAATTGTCGTTGGTGATCGTGATCTTCAAATATCCGTTCCAATAAAACGATGGAGTGATCCGCAATCACGCGGCTGGTACTCGGGAGACACACATCTTCATCGAACGATCGATGAATTGAAGACTGTTATTGTTGCCGAGGACTTAAACGTCGCGTTGCCATTGACGAATTGGGTGACGATCGCGAATCAGGCGCCGCGTGCGGGCGACAAGAACCTGACCGAAATTCCCGATGACCTTGTTGCAGTAGATTCGAATCACGTGATCTGGCCACGAAATACGGAATACGAAATCTTTACCGTCGGCGACAAACGCCACACACTCGGTGCCCTTTTTGTGCTTGGTCATCAAAACGGAATCGAATTGGGAGTACCGCCGTGGAAACCAGTTGTCGAATCCATCAAGGCGTCTGATCCTGATGCCTTGTTCGACATGGATAAACTGGATTGGCCCTTTGCCATGTTGTTGCCGACGGTCGCACCAAACGCACTGTATGAACTTTCCAACAACCACGTCTGGCGAACCGAGTTCGCGTTTCGCAAGTGGAATGTAGCTGCACCGGCCTACTTGCAACCGCCATGGGGAACAAACGAAGGTGGGCATCGCCAATGGATCGATTACACGTTGGGCATGTATTACACGCTGCTCAACTGCGGATTCCGGATGCCCCCGTCCGCAGGATCGGCCAACGGTGTTCATCCGGTGCCCGCCGGATTTGGACGCGTCTATGTGCACCAGAGAGATGGATTTGATTTCAAGGATTGGATGCGCGGACTGGCAGCCGGACGGTCATTTGTTACGACCGGCCCGATGTTGTACGCAACCGCCAACGGTCACGACCCTGGTCACGTTTTCAAAAGCGACCAAGCATTGACGATTCCGATGAACGTCGAAGTGGTGTCGGAACAAAAACTTTCTTACGGCGAATTACTGGT
>JAGQPO010001003.1 GCA_020426665.1 Planctomycetales bacterium | reverse complement strand
GTATGGGGCATGTCGCTAACGCTTGACGATGGTATTCTGTTCGTTTTGTGGCCTCGCGTTTACGGAACTAGACGTCCCCTTCTTTGATTTCTCGTGCAAATGGCTCCTAAAATCTCAGCGTTCCCGAAGTGTTACCTGGACGACATTGCGGGAAAGCGAACCATGACCGTTTTCCAGTGGATCGAAATGGCAAAGGGATTGCCGGCCGAAGGGCTGGAGATGTACGACGGTTTCTTTACCAGCACCGACACCGGTTACTTGGACCAGCTGAAAGATGCGATACATGACGCCGGTTTCGTCATGCCGATGCTTTGCTGCTCACCCGACTTTACGAATCCAGATCCTGACGGTCGAAAGGCATCGGTCGATCGTGAAATCGAAATGATCCGTGCTTGTCACCATCTGGGTGGATCCGGAAGTGTTTGTCGCGTCTTGAGCGGTCAGCGGTATCCAGAGGTCAGTCGCGAGCAGGGGATTCAATGGGTGTGTGATTGTTTCCATCAACTGTTGCCGGTTGCCCGCGAGCTAGGCATTATTCTGGGCTTGGAAAACCATTACAAGGATGGGTTTTGGAAGTATCCAGAATTTGCGCAGAAGCAGGATGTGTTTTTGGAACTGTTGCAGGCCTTTCCGGAACGCGAACATTTTGGCGTCCAATATGATCCGTCTAACGCTGTCGTTGCGGGCGATGATCCTGTCGAACTGTTGCGTCATGTTGCTGATCGAGTCGTCAGTATGCACGCAAGTGATCGGTACCTTGTTGAAGGCGCCACGCTGGCGGACTTGAAGCAAAGCGATGGAACGATCGGGTACTCGGAGTCGTTGCTTCACGGGGTCACCGGCCAGGGGCTGAATGACTATGATGCGATCTTCACCATCCTGGCGGAGCACCGTTACTCAGGTTGGATCAGTATCGAAGACGGGATGAACGGACTGGACGAGATGCGCCAGTCCTTGGAATTTTTGCACACGATGGTCAAAAAGTATTTCCCCGAAGGTTGAAATGTCGCAAATACGTGCCGGTATTGTTGGATGTGGCAAGGTCGCGGACATGCATGCCGTTGCGCTGCGTGATCTGGATGAAGCCAACTTTGTCGCCGTTTGCGACGCGAACCGCGATCGCGCCGACCGGTTCGCAAGCAAGTATCAGGTCGGAGCCTATGAAAGCGTCGACGAGATGATTAACAAAGCGGGCGTCGAAGCCGTTTTGGTTTGCACGCCGCACCCGATGCATGAATTGCCGACCGTCGCCGCAGCACGGCGCGGGGTTCACGTTTTGGTTGAAAAGCCGCTGGCGTCGTCATTGGAGGCATGCGATGCGATGATTCGAGCCGCGCAGGATGGAAACGCTAAACTTGGCGTGGTCAGCCAACGCCGACTGTTTGAGCCGGTCCAGAGAATGAAAGCCGCAATCGATGCGGGGAAAATCGGAAAGCCGGTTTTGGGAACGTTTTCAATGTTCAGTTGGCGCGACCAAGCCTACTACGAATCCGATCCTTGGCGCGGCAGGTGGGAAACCGAAGGCGGGGGCGTGCTGGTGAACCAGTCGCCCCACCAGTTGGATTTGATGCAATGGTTCATGGGCGAGATTGCGGAAGTTTCCGGGTATTGGGCAAATTTGAATCATCCGACCATTGAAGTCGAAGACACCGCGGTTGCGATCGTGCGTTTCCGCAGCGGTGCATTGGGAAGTATTGTGACCAGTTTGTCACAAAAGCCGGGAATCTATACCAAAGTTCACGTACATGGTTCCAACGGTGCGTCTGTCGGAGTGCAAACCGACACGGGGGCATCGTTCGTCGCCGGGGTCAGCGAAATTGCCGATCCACCGCTGAACGATGTCTGGACGATCCCCGGCGAAGAAGGTTATTTGACGGTCTTTGAGGCGGAAGATCGAGCGAGATTCAAGTCGATTGATGCGACGCAGCACTACCACACTTTGCAGATCCAGGATTTCCTGAATTCCATCTTGGACGACCGAGATCCGATGGTTACCGGCCGCGAGGGGCGTGTCGTTGTCGAGCTATTCACCGCGATCTATCAGTCCAACGAATTGCGCCGTCCGATCGAATTTCCGATTTGACAAACGATCATCAGCCGTATGGCGCAAGCCTACGGGCCTGAACGGGTATTGCGTCCCGACCTTGCCCGAACGCTCGCGCGAGTAGGCTGATTTCAAACGATCATCAGCCGTTTGGCGCGAGCCTACGGGCCTAAGCGGGCATTTCGTCCCCACCTTGCCCGAACGCTCGCATGGGAAGGCCGCCCGT
>JAGQPO010001002.1 GCA_020426665.1 Planctomycetales bacterium | reverse complement strand
GCGCTGTGTCGCCCTCCGGGCTATCAAGAAACGCAACTTCAAAACTCACGCATTCAGGCCAGTGCAATACGAACGTCTCAGGAAAAATGCTAATTCACAACACGCAAGCCATTCGGTTGAAGCCCGAGGGCCGGCACCGGCTTCTCATTCATTCCTGCATCGTCGTGACCATCATTTTCGTGGTGTTTTGGTTGTCAAAATAGTCGTCGTACTCGGACAACACCTGCTGTTCATTGATCTTGGCGTCTGGCAATTCGATGGCGAAGACGTCTTGCTCGTGATCCAGAACACGCTCGGCGACGGCCAAACGGGTTTCGATCTGTTTCAACAATTGATCTGCCTCGGAAAGATCACTGCCCTCGATTCGGACTCCCGATTGAAATTTTGATGCTTCGATGATCCGCGACTGCGCCGCCAACGACTCCACCTTCTGTTCCATCTCGGCTTTGCGCTGACGCATTGAATCGAGAGTGGTCAATGCGACGGCAAGTGATTCATTGCGTTTTTCCAACAGACGCTCTTTACTGGAAAGTGCCAGCTGTCCAGTTTTGTAACGGTCGAACCGGCGCGAAAGTTGTTCGGTCAATTGTGTTCTCGTCCAGTCGCGTCCGCCGACGGAAACCGATACGGTTGTCGTCCGCATTTGATCTCGCAACTGCGACAGTTGATCTTGCTCGCCTTGCAATCGTTTTCTGGACTCCTGGACGTCCGCTTCCAATGCCGCGATTTCGACTTCTTCTTGCGCGATCATTCGAACCTGAGCTTGGAGTTCGGGCAAAATCGATTCGATCAGGTCCCGTGCCCGACGAAGCTCAAATTCGATGGGAACGGAATCCTGGACTGAATCTTGCACCGACCGTGCCGAGGTACGCACGTAACTGAAGAAACCAGGGCCTAACAACAGGACGCCTCCGACCAGTACGGCCAAAAATGCCGCGACAACGTATTTGACAGCTCGTAACATGACCCACAACCTTCGGCTAGTATTTTGACGCAAAAGACAACTGTTTCGCGGTCTTCAAAAGGGCAGTCGAAGGATTTTGGAGTTTGTGACGAAGAATTTTAAATTTATTGCTAGTCCCCTCCGTCTGGTTCTCGGGCTGAGCCTGGGAACCGGCCTCTATGATTCACCGGCGATTACAAGGCATCCCTCGCTGGCGGATCACGTTATACATGGCCGTTGGCCAAATCGCCGAATCGGTCACCGATCCCTTGGGCGATGCCCAAGGCTGTGGATGTGGACGGCCGTTGGCCGATATCGCAACGTGCTTTCGGACCCATAAAGCAATGCCCCACGCAAAATCGCTACTTCAAAAGCTGGCGAGTTCGCGCGATGAAGACGATCGGTTGGAGGCACGATCGTCAGAGCACTACCGTTGACCGGACAGTTTCGCCGCGATTTGCTGGAGTTGTGCTGCGGTGTTTGCGTCGACGTAGCTGTAGATTTTTGCAAGCGTCGCGTAGGCTTTTGCGTAGGCACCGTCGATATCGATGGCTTGTTGTAACGCGGCTTCGGCGTCGCCGAGTCGTCGGACTTGAATCAAGCAGATCGCCAGGTTGTACCAGTCTTTGGAGTTGCGACGGATCTGAACTAATTCTTCGTACATCGGGATCGCGCGATCAAATGCCTGATCGATCATCATCTTGTCGGCGAGTGTCTCGAGTGTTTCCTGGCGGGTTTTTGTCGGTTCGGTTTCCTTGGCCAGTGTTTGTGTGGCGTACACCTGTGACAGATCACGCTGCTGTTTGACCTCCTGGATTGTGGCGGGCGTTTTCGGTTGACTGATCTCGATGCCTTCGGCCCGCTGTCGCGTTGCCTGGGTCAGCAATGCCAACGTTTCAACTTCGTCGGCCGATGGCAGTGATTGCAACGGGGTATCATCAAGATTGATCAGCGGATCAAACTCGCCGCTTCGTGTTTTCATCACCGCCCAGGCGGTTCTCGCCATCGTGTCACGCCGCTTCAGCTCCTGTGGCGTCAGCGATCCGGTCGACGTCGTGATCCGTCGAAGTTGATCATTGTTGTCGATGTGAATGTTATTGGGTTTTCCGTCCTGATAAACCGCGATCAAATGGCTGGTGATGCTGGCATGCGGTACATCACTTGGCGCACGCGGCATATGACATGCGGTACAGGCGTTTTGATTCTGGTGCTCACGTTGATCCAGCGGCATCGTGCATGGATGTTCCGAATGACAGCTTTGACAGACCTTTCGAAACGCGGCGATTCGATCGGTCGGCGGGTCACTGTCATGTGGGTCGTGACAGCTAACACAGGTCAACGTCTCACTTTGCAAGTAACATTCGCTATGCCACATTTGATCAAAATGATTGGAAAACGTTTTCGCTTCGTCGGCGGAGTCGGTCACGCGCGTCGCTTTATACGCCAGACGGTTTAACGTCAGATCTTGTCCCGGTTGAAAATCCCAGACGTCTTGGCCGACTGCGAAAATGGTCACCTCCGAATCAAGGTGGCATTGGGCACAAATTGACTCCGCAAGCTTGCGATCCAGGGCCGAAGGGTTGACGATTTTCTTGTCCGCCAACGATGGAACCGGGCTGGCATCACCGGTGTCGCGGTATAGTTCCGCGTGCTGCTTGCCGGGGCCGTGACAGCGTTCGCAACCGATCGACAATTCGTGAAGGACGAATGTGTTTGGGTTGTTACCTTTGACCGACGCAAGTCCGGCATGACAATAAACACAGGAGTCTTCAATCACGCGGCCAAAACCATTTTGAATGGGCGTGTCGTATCCCGGCGCGATCTCGTAGGCCTTTTTGGACGTGTACCAGGTGATCGGGGATTGAAGTAAATAGTTACCGTCGCGAACCAAGTAAGCTTTTGCGAACGCGCCGCTGCCCATGACGAATTCAACCGGCAATTCAGCGATTGGCATGCGATCGGTGGTGTCGGGCGAGTTGCCAAAGTATCGTTCTTCACGATGTAGAAACAACTCGCCGGCGCGTTTGACCGTGTAGCTGCGATGACTGGCGGGGTGATGAAAGGCCATTCCGGTGGGATTGTCCGCCGCGGTCGGCCTTCGTAGCGAGCGACTGTGGTGCGTCTTCAAAAAGCTTTCGTGGCGATCCGAATGGCACCGGGCGCATACCGCCGTGCCGACATATCCC
The DNA here is from genome assembly GCA_020426665.1 of Planctomycetales bacterium. Classification (GTDB taxonomy): domain Bacteria; phylum Planctomycetota; class Planctomycetia; order Pirellulales; family Pirellulaceae; genus Stieleria. The sequence continues at coordinate 15,591 of JAGQPO010001002.1, read as the reverse complement.
TCCGGCATCTCCACCGCTTCGGGTGACCCGACGACGGGTGAAGTTATGGATCGACTATCCGAATCGGCGTCGAGCTGTTTGGGGGCCGCCGCCGGCCTGGCTGCGGGCCTCGCCGCCGGCGATGCAGCGGACTGTGCGGACGATCCGATTTGTTCTGCCGTTTTGTCGTTGTCGCGGCCCCCCGTACACCCGACCAATCCAACGGCCAGAAACGTCACCATGATCGAACCGGTGAGCGATCGCGTCAATCGATTGGGGCAGGAAACAACGATTCGCATGGGAAAAGGTGTGATGCAGGACGACGAATTTGGGTAGCGGAACGCGTCAAAGAGTTTCGCTACGAGTCAGGAATCGCCGAAAGTCTTGACGACTTCCGCTACGGTCATAACCGCAAAAACAATGGTTGACAAAGCACTAGATTGCGACATTTACCAGGGTAACCGACAGACGCCCCATTGTCCTTGGTTTTCGTCCACGGCAACCTCGATCCAGTTTAACGCATCACCGAATTTCGCTTTTGTTTTCTGTTTCACGCGTTCGGCGATCACGCGCGCAATTTCTTCGGCGGTCGTGTTGATGACAGGCAGGATGACACAATCTTCGTTGGGGAAAACCCAACGCCGATCGCGAAAGGTTGCCGTGGTTTCTTTGTCGTCGCTGCTGAGAATGATTTCAGCGTGATCGCTCGGCAAAATCACATGATGGTCCAGCGCGGAGGTCTGTTCCAAGACTGCATCGCGCAGGGCAATGAAATCGACGACGTATCGATTTTCGTCCAGCGGACCTTCGACCGAAGCGCGGACCCCGTAGTTGTGGCCATGAATCCGTTCGCAAATGTCGCCGGCAAAGGTTATGAAGTGTGCCGCGGAAAAAACGAATTGTTCTTTCGTGACGTCGACGCGATAGGTGGGCTGAGTCATAGTTAATAGCTTACCCGATGGACCAAAGGATTTGATGTAGGTGGACCATTAGTGCTTCGTTGCAGCTTGATTTTCGTGCAGCGGAACTCGTCAAGAGCTTCGATTCGCCCGGCCATTTACGAAAGTATTGACGACGTCCGCTACGCTCTACACCCAAAAGTTCAGTTGCGGTGGAATATTAGTCGCTTTCACGCAACAGCACGTACAGTGCCGCGGCAATCATATCGGCCGTGGTGCCAGGGTTGATGTTTGAAGATTGTCCTGATTGATCAACAGCTGCGGTTCGCAAGAATTGATCGAACGACTCTCGGGCGTCCAGATCATGGTGATCAAAATCAGCCCTCCGCTGGACTTCTCGGGCGACAGAGAGTCCAAATTTCCTGGCGATCAGCGTGTCCGGTTCGGACGCTAATAAACGGAGATGTGCGAGGGCGACACCGCCCAGCAGATCACTTTCCGACATGATTGATTCGTGAACGGCTGGCAGGACAACATCAAAAAGATCGGAAAAACCGTTGGCATAGTTTCTGGCGATCCTGTCTCGCGATGCCGCAGCCCTCATGGCGTCGCAGAAATTGGCCGGTGGCGGTCCGGCCAAATCCATTTCTTCCGACTTGCCCATACCGCCGGGTACGGAAACATTGATGGCGTCATACAGTAATTTCGCGTCGTCGGCGGTCATCGAATGCAAGACGCCGCCGACACGCTCTCGCAATCCGGATCGACTTTGACGTGCCCCTTTTCCCGGAGGCATTTGGTCGGGCGAATCGGCTTCAACCAGCGGTCCGATCAGCAACAGGATTCCCAGATTGACGTTGGTGCCGATCCGCTTGGAAATAGTTGACGACGCATGATTGACGCGTAGGCTGAAGGAACCATAGTTGGCTAACGCGGCGGATGTGATCTCGGCTGCGTTGACAAAGTCGCGGTAGGTCAGGTCGGCAAAGTCTCGGCCCGGAAAAACATTACCCGCCTTCGGCGCGGTCGCTTCGATCAAACATGCCCATCGGACCGCGTCGGAAGGTTTGACGCAAATGCTTCGGATAACTTTTAAGCTGCCGATCATGTGATACGGTTTGCTAAAAAGTTTTCGATTGCGTCCAGGGTTTCCTCCGGCGCGTCTTCAATCACGTAGTGCCCCGCGTCGGCGATTTCAACCGTGGTTGCCGACGGCCAGACGGATTGAAACCGCCGCAAACATTCGGGACGAAAACACCAGTCCTTCATTCCCCAAACCAACAGCGATGGAATCTCCGCGAGCGACGGCAACGTGTTTTCCAAATCAACCAGAGTTTGATAGGTCGGATGTTTTGTGGACATCGGAATGTCCCGTACAAACGCATCGACGGCGACTCGATTGTTCCAATTGTCATATGGTTTTAACAGCTGTTTGGCGACCTCCGGACGTAGTCGGTTTCGGTCCATCGCCATCGTAATCGCCGCGCGTGCAAACAGGTTCAAACCTCGGACGCCAAGGGTGCCCAATATGGGAAAACGGCACGCGGCAATCCGCCAGGGGACATACGGAGGCGGAAACGCGGCGGTGTTCAACAGCATGATCCCACGAAAACGCTGGCGGCATCGTGCGAGAGCCCCCAATCCGATCGCGCCCCCCCAGTCATGGGCAAGCAATACCACTTGATCCAGACCCAAGTGTTCGATCAATGCCACTAGATTCGACTGATGGTTTGCCAGGGTGTATTGAAAGTCCCTCTGGGATGGTTTGTCGCTGGCGCCACAACCGATGTGATCGACGGCGACAACGCGGTATGAACTGCCCAGCCGCTGTGCGACGCTTCGATAGTAATAGCTCCAGGTCGGATTGCCATGGACGCACAACAGGGTTGGTCGATCACCATTGTCGACATCCGGACGGACGTCCCGAAAGGCGAGCGAATAACCGCCGACATCCAATCGTTGGACGGGGGCATCGAATGAATCGGAAATTTGGCTCATCGGGGTAGTGTTGCGGTTTTTGACCTCAAGTGGAAGTCGGCCAGGGCAGCGTCGTGACGCGGTACCGGAAAACAGGTCTCCAGTGGGCCGGCAATGGCTCCTTCTCGGTCGGCGACCAGTCGGCCTGTGGGCAATCATCACAATGTTGCGTAGGATGTTGTTCGAACCGCCGATTGATTTGACGTAGTGAACGAAAACGCCGTTGAAGCTGCCGCTCCCATCGATTCGAAAACTATTTCGCGAAGACTTCTCGGGCGAGTCTCCGGTCGTGATCGACCGTGCGCGATTACCGAAGGAATCGAAGCACTGGCGAGGGCTGATCGAACAAATCGATGGAGTCCACGTCACACAGCATCCAGGAGACAAAGATTCGCGTTCGCGAACATTGTGTCGGTTTACGATTCCCGAACCGAACACCGGCGGCCAATACTGGCGGAGCGACGAATTACGACTGGAATATGACAGCGAAAGCCGGCTAACCCTCCATTCGTATAGGGCAAGGGAAAGCGAGCTATCGGCCGTCGTCAGCAACGTGGACGAAATCAAAATGTTCGTTCGGCACGTTCTGGCCCACTACGCACGTCGCCAGGCCGGCGCAAAGAAACGCGAAAAGGTTCGGGACTTCAAATCCAAAGCGATCATTGCTCAGGTCAAAAAACTCGCCAAAGAAGAGCGGTTTGATTTTGCAGCCTCCGGCGACACCGTCAAGTTGCGGCTGTACGTCAAACTGTCCAATTACGATTTGATGGAGATCAGTGTTCCGTTCAAGCAGTTCGAAAAAATGCTTCCAAAGTTGCGCGCAACGATCCAATCGTTACGAGAGCTGTATGCCGAAGGGCTGCGTTTCAAAATCATGCCCATTGGTCGATTGCCTTGGGATATGGAGTGGATCAAGCATGAATCGCTATGATACGGGGGCTATGATACGGGGGTCGTTGGGCTAATTTTTCGTCGGAGCTGACTGGTTGAAGACGACGCCATCTCTACAGTAGTGGCTGACTGAGGCTTTTCGGCATTACTTTGGGGAGGTCCTTTTGGCTGTTCGAGTTGACGCGCGCGAGTTGATCGAGCTCTTGGAGCTGACGCCCGCCGACCAGAATGTGATGCTGGTCGGTCGCCACGGGATCGGAAAATCTCACATCATCACCGACTATTTTCGGGGACGCGGTATGACCGTCGTCTCCTTTTTCCTGGGACAGATGAGTGATCCGGGCGACCTGATCGGTTTGCTGCATAAAGATGAACATACCGGCCGCAGCGAATTTTTGCCGCCGTCGTGGTGGCCGCATGGTGGCAAGCCGATCGTGTTGTTCCTGGATGAACTGAATCGCGCCCGGCCTGAGATTTTGCAGTCGGTCATGGAATTGGCTCTGAACAAAACATTGGCGGGAAAGCGTTTACCCGAAGGCAGCGTGATCGTGTCGGCGGTCAATGAAGGCGACGAATACCAGTTGACCGATCTCGATCCGGCTCTCGTGTCACGGTTCAATTTGTACGAGTTCGCGCCAACTGTGGAAGATTGGTTGTTGTGGGCGGAACGCCAGGATATCGACCATCGAGTCACCGGTTTCATTCAAAAACAACCTCAATATTTGGACGGGATCGGAGCCCAGACAATCGGCTCGGACGGCCCAAAGCGAGGCCGCACGAACGAAGATTCGGAGACCCTTTCGGGGCTAACCAAGACACCGGATCGACGCGGGTGGGAGCGGGTTGCAAAATTGATCGCGCCGATCGACCGAATCGAAGCAATGCACATCAAAGCGGTTGCAGGTATCGTTGGCTCGACTGCCGCAACGGCATTTCGTCGCAGTCTTGCGGCCCCCTTACCGGTGACGCCCGGAGAGGTGCTGTTGGATCTAAGCAAGCATCGCAAGACGCTTAACAAGATGAAGCTCGGGGAACTGTTGTTACTTAACGAGCAATTGTTGATTTGGATCAGCAGCGGAAAATGCCCAGCGGACAAAGAAGAAAAGGCCCGCAGCGGGCTGCACAGTTATCTGACACTGTTACGCAAACGAAAGCTTGACGAAGCGGTCGCACATTTGGTTTCGATGTTGGACAAACCGAAGTACGAATCGGTGATGGGATTCGTTACCGAGTCGATGGAGCTGACCGAATTAATCACCGGATACATGGAAGGGATTCGGATCGAATGAGCCGGGCCGCAGGAAAATCGCTCCGCACCGATGTCCGCTCCAGGTCCGGCGGTCCAACGGCAAAGGTATCGCCTCGCGGGCGGATCACTCAAATTGTCGAAAGCTGGTTCTTGACCGAGCCGTTGCTGTTCGCGGCATGGACGATGCACGATGTGGTCGAGCAACCTCAAGTCGCCACAATTCGCGTGGGACGAGGAGTGATCGAATTTAACTCAGATTTCATTGCGTCGCTGCGTCGCGACGAGTTGAGATCCGTGCTGTCGTTCGAAGCAATGAGGATCTTGTTGGGGCATCCCTATTCTCGGCGCATGCCCAAAGCGGAATTGTCGTACCAGGCCAGCAATTTATCGGTCCAAGAATGTTTGCGAACGCGGTTGCCGATTCCCCGAGCACGCGAGGTGTTGGGTGACGAAAGCTTTGACGACCAGTACTTCGAGTTTTACTATCGCGAACTGGACGAGCGTTCGACCGATGAGCCTGATGAATCGCCTGCGACAAAACAGTCGGACGACGACCAGATGCAGGCTCAGAACGATGCAGCGGAAGCACGAGACGATGGGACGGAAGATGAGAATGGGGGTGCAGATGGCGGTGCCGGAGACAGTGGTGCCAGAGGCGGCGGAGTCATCGACGGCGACAGCGACGCCGATGGCCCGGGTTCCCAGCAAAGCCACACGGCGGCCAACGACTTGCAGTCCTACGGCGATCCGGCCCGGGTCGGGATGCAAAACACGTGGCAATGGGAAAACGACGACTTGCAGCGTGACGAAATCAGCGCGGCGGTTCGCGAGGCGGCCGCGTCGGACGGATGGGGAACGATCGGCGCTGCCGTCAAAGAGCAATTACTGGCCGCTCTGCAGCCCAAATTGGACTATCGCGGTGTGCTGAGGAATTTTCGCCAAAGCGTGCTATCGGTTCGCCGCCGATTGACGCGGATGAAGCCCAGTCGTCGGTATGGATTCGCCCAGATGGGTAGCCGGTACGAATTCACAACGAAATTATTGTTCGCCGTGGATGTGTCCGGATCGATGGGCAGCCGCGACTTGGAAGTTGGTTTTTCGATTGTCAGTCGCTTCTTTCGATACGGCGTCGAATCAATCGACGTGATCTGGTTTGACGACTCGGTTCGATGCGATCCGTTGACGCTTCGGCGGGCTCGGAAGGCGTTCAAGGTCACCGGCCGAGGCGGTACCGACTTTCGTCCGGTGATCAACTATATCGATGAACACCGCGACTATGACGGGTTGATTGTATTTACCGATGGCTATGCGCCTGTACCGCCCAAGCCCAAAAACCGAAGGACACGGATCCTTTGGCTATTTAAAAACGAAGCGACTTACCGTCGGAGTCACCAATCACTTCGCCCTTTGGGGCGATCCGCCTTTGTTGACGAGTCACCTCGGTAACTCGTTACGAATCGGCCAAAATTCGGGAGCAAGTGCATCGTCAATTCTTGATTTTAGGGTCAGTCGTTGATCGCTCCGCGATCGAACGATTTGATCGCGGAGCGATCAACGACGATGATTTCGGCTTACGACGGACTTAGATGTTTTCGAAATCGTCGAAATCGTCCAGGTCGATGTCCTCTTCTTCCTCTTCTTTCCCAGTGCTTAATCCGAATTCGTCGCTGATTTCGTCATCAATTTCGATTTCGTAGTCGTCATTTAGTTCTTCTTCGAAGTCGTCGTCGAAGTCATCATCGAAGTCGTCTTCGTCGATGTCGTCGAAATCATCCAGGTCATCGTCTTCGTCCAGCCCGTCGTTGAATCCGTCGTCGACGTCATCACCGCCGCCGTCTTCGTCACCAAAGCCGTCGTCATCATCGTCGTCGTCATCGTCCATGTCGTCATCATCATCGTCCGAGGCGATCGGGATGGTTGGGACGGCCCAACTCGGCTGGCCTGCAGGGGCCGAGACGCCACCAATCGCGGGATCGATTTCAGGAAGGACAGCCGGATTGACGGCGGGGACGACGCTCATGGATGAAACCGGAAATGCGAAGATTGGGGAGGGTGCGATTTTCCGCCGGGAAAGTTTCCTTCGACAGGCTCGATGACGGAAAGCCTGGGCCAAAAGTGATTTTGAAGCCTGTCGAACGCGTTACCTGGTAGTGGGTTTGCCGAGGCAAGGGGTGAATTCGGATGCCTATCGGTGCCGATACTAACGGTAATCGGCCGGATCGGAGTCATTCCCCGAGGTGTCACGCGAATTCAAAGTTGTGAGAATTCGCCAGCGGCACACCTGAAAGGGCAGATCTGTCTGGTCCGGCGGACGCACATTTTGATACGTCCACCTCAGCGGACAAGTCACCTCAAGCGAATTTTCTTTGCCGGAGGACAATTCGGACCCCTAGGTCCTGAATTCTCACCCCCGGATTCTCGCTTGGGGATTCACAATACGCCAGCACCCATCCCGGCTAACTGATCCATCAATCCACCATGCAACGACGATTTCCCTTCCGTCGACGAAAACACGTACGTCAGATGAAAAACGACGCCAACTTAGTAACGTTCATCTTGGTTCTGGCTTGCGCAACCGGGTGTGCGGGCCGACAATATGGTCATTTGCTAGCGAGCAATGATAAAGACCTGGTCGGCAGTCACGCGGCGGGTGCGGCCACCTGGAACCCGTTGGTGGAAGAATCTGTCGCGAAATTGCTTTCACGCTGCCCCCCCGCCGTTCAACCGGTTGGTTTTGAGTCGCACGGGGACGTTCCGATCGACCTTTCGGTCGTTAATTCGGCACTTGCCGGTGGCCCGGCCACGGTTTGCTTCGTCGGCATCGAGAACAAGAGCGCGGAGGATTTGGGCGATTTTAAAGACCAGTTGTTCGAACAAATCGACTCCCAAATCAACGGAAACTCTGAATTCCGTGGCATCAGCCATCGATTGGTCCAAACCGCACTCAATGAAACACGATTGCGCCCCGATTCGTTGTTCCTGCCGGCCAACCGGGACGCCTTCGCGGCGGTTCTCGGAAAAGCGGGCTCGCCGGTCGACTATTTGTTGTTCGCCAATATCACCAGCGGCACGACCGATCGCAACAAGACCAGCCAGCGTGACTACACGCTGACATTGGAAATGGTCAACGTTCACACCGGCGATTTTTTGAAGGAGTCGGCGAAAGTTCGCAAGGGTTACTCCAAGACGCGAGCCGGGAAATGGTGGAACTACGGCATTTTCGATCAGGCCGACGGTTGAGCGATCGTGCTTCGTCAATTCTTGATCGTAGAGTTCGGCGGACATCCATTCCGCCCGGAAAGGTCGGATTCATCGGACTGGAAGTCTGATGTGCAGGCCCCGCTGAACCCGAAAATCAAATCTGGACGAAGCACCTGGTGGAGATGGTTCTCTGACGCTGATCAAAAACGCAGGCGGCGGCGTTGGAGCACGATTGCACCCGTGCTACTGGTCTTGATGTGGCCGATCATGACCGGTTGCCGATCGGGAAAGCATTCGATCGCCTCGGCCCGAAACGCCTACGCCATCGGCGACTTGGAGACGGCGTCTTCAACCCTTCAAAAGCTCGCCGACGGCCCGAAACGCACAAGGTTGGAAAGTCGGCTGGATTTGGCGATGGTCGATCTGGCTCGTGGAGACGCTAAATCTGCGGAATCGCAGTTGCGCCGGCTGCGCGATGATTTCGATGCGCTACCCAAAATAGCACCGCTGGGTGATGCCGCATCGCTTGCGGTGGACGACAACGTTCGCGTGTTTCGCATCGCGGGATACGAACAAGTTCTGCTGCGTTCGATGCTGGCGCTTTGTTCGCTGGCCGGTGACGGGTCCGATGCCGAAGCGTATTGTTTACAGGCTCAATCGCGACAGGCTGAATTGGCCCAGCAGGAACTTGCCCGACAAAACGATTCGACGACAGCGGACGCATCCAAGTTCAACCAGATTGCATTGGCGCCCTATTTACGAGGGACGTTGCGTGAGGCGACTCATCGCGACTATGACGACGCGGAGCGGGCATTCCGATTGGTCAGTGCCATCCAACCGGGTTTCACCCCAGCGGCCGAAGACATCCAGCGAGCCAGCAGCGGCGCGCACAGCCGGTCGGGGCACGGCGTTTTGTACGTGATCGCCTTCGTCGGTCACGGACCGCGGTTGGTTCAGACGGTTGCTCCGACGACGACGACGTCTCTGCAGATCGCGTCAACCATTTTGAGAAGCGTCGCCAAAGCTGAACAGGGCAAAGACGACGAACCGGTGCTTCCAAACGTCGCCAGCGTGAAAGTGCCGGTCGTCGATATTCCACCCAGCGACATCGCGGCGTTGGGGGTTTCGGTCCAGGGGCAATTGCTGGGAGCCACCCAAACGATCACCGACATCGGGCAATTGGCTGTCGACAAGTCCGAAGCAGAAATGTCATGGACGATCGCGCGCGCGGTCGCGCGTCGAGTGCTGAAAGAAACCAGTGTCATGGCCACGTCGAATTCGCTAGGACTTAGCGGCGACGCGGCGGCTGCGTTTGAGTTTGCCGCCATGAACGCGTGGAGCGCGACCGAGCGCGCCGACACTCGGTGCTGGGGACTGTTGCCACGCGAAATCCAAGTCTTGCGCGCCGAGCTTCCGGCGGGAACGCACGCAATCGACATGTTGCCGATGTCGTACAGCGGGCGCGTCTTTGGCGAATCGCGTCAACATGAACTGACCATCGAAGACGGTCGCAATCATTATGTGATTGCGATCGCCCCCGAACAGATCTTGAATGTCATCCCCTGATTAACCGACGTCGCCGGTCGTCCAAACACCGTCGATTCGGCGTGGTGTTGTTCCGGTCGGATTCTTGTCAGCCAACAGAACCGGCAACCGACCGGGACGAACGTTGTCAAAGCTGGTCAGTTTTGCGAACCGAAGCAGGGATCCTGGGACTCCGACGGCGGTGAAGCCGGGATGCCCGGTTGCCGGAAACGGTCCACCATGATTCATCGCAGCGGAAACGGCGACTCCGGTTGGCATTTTGTCGTTCAGAACGCGGCCGACTTTTGGCGTCAACTCAAACGCCACTTGTTCGTACGCAGCGTCGTCTCCGCCGGCCGGATCGCTGTAAATACAACCGGTAAGGTTGCCTTCCAAGCTTGCGATCACGTTGCACAACTCGTCCAGATCGTCGGCAACGACAATCAACGAAGCGTTACCGAAAGCTTCCGTTTGAAAGCCTTCGGGATCGCCCAGAAATTGTTTTCCCGAGGCGGTTAACAACGTGTTTGCCATCGCACATCGACCTGCTTCGACTTCTCCGCCTCCGACAAGCAGTTTGGCGCCGAAGTCACACAGTTGTTGAACGCTTGATTTCAAGCTTACCGCTACCGCAGGAGACAACAACGTTCCGGCCGGGGCCGCACCAAATCGTTCTTTGACTGATTCGATGAACTGGTCGGTTTGCTCGCCGGCAATCGCCAGGACGACACCTGGGTTGGTACAGAATTGACCTGTCCCCATCAATGCGCTGGTCAAGAATTCATCAACAATTTCGGTCCCACGCGCGGCCAGCGCGCCGGGCAACAGCACCACCGGGTTGACGCTGGAAAGTTCCAAATAGATCGGTTTACCAGCAGCGTCCGCGGCGGCCTTTAACTTCAAACCGGCCGATCGGCTGCCGGTGTAACCGGTCGCGCCGACGCGTGGATCGGAAACCAGCCGCTCGCCATCGGCATGGCCGGTACGGTAAATCAATTGAACGATCGCGCGCGGCATCGCGGTTTCTTCCGCGGCGGCGAGGGCGAGCTCGGCAAACAAACGCGTCGTCTCGGGATGCGAGCTGTTGGCTTTGCCGATCACGGGGTTACCCGCCGCGATTGCGGCGGCAAAGTCACCCCCGGAAACCGAGCCGAACGCGAACGGAAAATTATTGGGACCGAACACGCATACCGGTCCGAGTGGTTCGTAGCACGAACGGATTCCGGCAGCGGTGTCGATCGTTGCCAGAGCCCAATCGCCGGATCGGCACGACGTGGCAGCGGCGCGCAATTGACCGCTTGTTCGTGGCAATTCGCCGTCGGCCAAACGAGGCGACTTGGGCAAACCGGTTTCGGCATGCGCGGCTTCAACCAAAGCATCTTTGGCGGCTTCGATCTTGTCGGCATAACATTCCAAGAACTTGGCGATCGGCTCGGGACCCAGCTTGCGCATCTCGCGGGCGGCCTGCTGCGCGGCGTCCAGTGCGGCGTCGCAATCGGCCCAGGAACTGATCGGAAAATCAGCGGCTAATTTTTCGTTGGTGTTCGGGTTGGTGGCCTGGAACGTGCCGACCGAATCGGCATCACGCCAAGATCCGGCGATAAGAACTTTTGCGGTCATGTAGATTGGCTGGGGTGAAAGGGGACGGACGGAGATGATGCAGCGTTACCCTTGGACGAGCTATCCTTGGACAATCGGATTGCTGAGCGTTCCGACGTGATCAATCGTGATATTGACGATGTCGTCGGGCTGTAATGTGAAGTCGCTGGTGGGAACGATCCCGGTTCCGGTCATCAGGAACGCGCCGGCGGGAAAGGAATTATCTTTCGCCAGCCAGCCGACCAGATCTTCAAACGTGCGTGCCATTTGCCCGCCGCTGGTTTGCTGATCAAAGACCGTTTCACCGCCGCGGACAATTTTCAGATCCACTTCCAACTCGGCGGCCGGCGGAATCTTTTCGAACAGACTGACCCACGGCCCCAGTCCGGCGCACTGGTTGTAGCATTTGGCCTGCGGCAAGTAGAGCGGATTCTCGCCCTCGATATCGCGTGAACTCATGTCGTTTCCGACGGTCAATCCGACGATTCGCATTCGCGGGCTAAGCACCAGCGTGATTTCCGGTTCCGGCACGTTCCAGCTCGCGTCGGCGCGAATACGCAACGGCTGTCCGTGCCCGGAAACGCGGTGTGGAGTCGCCTTGAAAAATAATTCCGGGCGATCCGCATTGTAAACTCGGTCGTAACAGGAAGCAGCCGCCTCCGACTCCTCCATCCGCGCCGTTTGGCTGCGTTTATAGGTTACCCCGGCCGCCCAGACTTCTTGATCGTCGATAGGGGGCAGCCAGCGGGTGTTCTGGTCGATCGCGATACCCGGACCGGTTTCCAGGTCTGCGATGGCCCCGATCGGGTCCGGGTCGGCGATTAAATCAGCCAGCGACGCGTATCGGTCGTTCAACAGCAACGGAAATAATTCATTTTCACGGACCACTCCGACACGTACCGAGTCGGAAGCATCCAGAAATTTTGCTACTTTCATATGTTAAACCTTTGGAAAAATCGCTCACACCGGATGGTATACCAAGTGAACTTGCCTGAACCGAACCGCCGTGGCGGCCATCGTGGACGACGAAGTCTGTACAACGGACTGGTAAAACGCGTCCGCCCCATCAATCGCCGCGGCCGGTCGCTGGTCATCGCGTTTGCCTTGTTGGCGGCTGCGATGACGATCGTCGCGCCCGGTTGCAGTTGCAGCAGGGATCCACAGGGAAACGGTACCACGTCGTCGCCCGGTGGTGAATCCGAGGCGAATCTGGTCCGTATCAACGCGGCGCTCGCGTCGACCGAGAATATCGAGCCTGAAGAGGCGGGGAAATTGTGGGATGATTTGCATCAGCAATTTCCTGATGATCCTTCAGTCACAATCAATCGTGCTTTGAACGCGGTTTTGCAAGTCGATCAATTGACATCGACGGCGACCGACGGAAGTCGAACCAGTGAAGAAAAAAAGACGGCTCGGTCAAAGTTGCCCGACGCGATCGAATCGGCGCGCGCCGCGATTGTCGACTTCCAAAATCTAGGGGGCGACACCGTCACCGAACTGTGGCTGCGCAGCCGCATCGATGCCCATGAAGCGGCGTTGCTGGGACCGACGATTGGCAAATCGCTTCGACGCGAGTTGTTTTCCCGGCTGATCGACGCCATCGACGGCCCGATGGGTGATAGCGCCAATGCCGTGATCCTGGGCGGACCGTTAATTGACTTGTTGGAGAAAGTTTCGGACCCGGTCGATGGAATCCCAGATGCTTTTTTGGCACCGGCAACCAAAACGATCGGCCGTTTGTCCGACAAGAACGACGGAAACCTGTTTCTGGCCTTGAGAGCCTTGCGTCTGGCAATCGAAAAGCACGACGATTCGGCAGTTCGGTTTGTAGATCGCACATGGGAATTGGCCCAAAGCGTTGAACCGACGCTGGCCGCCTACACGAAACCGATCGGGATTACACCAAAACAGTTGACCGATCAAATTCGCGATGCTGTCACCAATGCAGATTGGGCGAAAGCCGACCAATCGTCGGTGCTATGGTCGAATGTTTTGAATCCGCTGGAGATTCTGCGGACCGACCGGCGACGAACATCGCCACACCCGCTGGACCGATTAAATTTCGACTCGGTACGTCGCCTAAGTGCTGAAATCGCCGCCGCCAAACCGATCGCACGGCAGGACACGGCGCTCAAGTTCAAAGAAGTGCGTTTCGGGGAAGACGTTAAAAAGTTTCTTGCCGTCGATGCGGATTTGGATTTGCAAGTCGACGTGATCAGTGTTTCCAGTGACGGGCGACTTGTCCTGTGGCAACGACAGGACGAACTCTGGAAGTCGACGGCGGAATTAAAGTTGGATCAGCCGCCGACCGGTCTCATCGCCGCAGATTTGTTTGAAGTCGACAGCAGTCACTCGGATCGTATCGAACGCGTGTCAAAGCCAAGTGCGGCAGGGGCCGATTCGCAACAGAAAACCGTTTCGGATTACACGATGAAAGTTCGGCACGACACCCTACCTGGACTGATCGTGTTCGGCGACTTCGGTGTGCAATTAATCCAAATCGATACGCGCGACGAAACCGATCCAGATGATCGTCTGACACTGGTCAAAGGAACGACCGGTTTGGAAGGAATGCCTGCGGTTAACGCCATCACGACGGGCGATTTGGATGGAGACGGTGACTTGGATTTGATCGTTGCTTTGAACGACGGACAGCTGCGGGCGTTGGTCAATCGCGGCAATCGAACTTTCTTTGATGCCCCCATTCGCACCGGAACCGTTGACACCGATGATCCCGTCGCCGACCTGGCGATTGCCGACTTGGATCGCGATATCGACTTGGACATCGTGACGATCCATCGCTCCGGTCAGGTCGGCATGTTGGAGAACCTGTTGCACCTCCAATTCCGATTTCGATACTTAAACGAAGTCCCCAAGATCCCCGTGGAATCGAACGAATCAAGTTTGATGATTGCGGTGGAAGATGTTGACGCCAACGTCGGCTGGGACATCATCACCACATCCAGTCAGCAATCGCAAGTCGCGTTCGGCAACTCGTCCGACATTGGCGTTTGGACCGTCGATCGTGTCGAAACAGGCGACGGGTTTCCATCGAAACCAGTGATCGATGATTTCGACAACGATTCTTACCTGGAACTGGTTTGCGCTGGAAAAACGGTCAAACTTGGTCCCTGGGGAATCAACGTGATGAAACCGCAATCGGGGATTCCGATCCCAAAGGGTGACGGTGATTCCGGCGTCATTGCGTCGGCTGATGTGGACGGCGACGGCACCATCGACGTGATTCAGTTGGACGGCAACGCGATCAGTGTCGGCCTGAACCAATCCGGCGCCGGCGCACATCAATTGTCCGTTCGGTTCAAAGGCATCAATGACAATGCCGCGGCCAGCGGTCGAGTCAATCATTATGCAATCGGCTCGGTGCTGGAGTTGCGATTCGGACCTTATTACCGAAGCCGAATCGTTCGCGGCGCAGCAACGCACTTTGGCATGGACGGAATCGATTCGGCCGACAGCATCCGTGTCATCATGCCCAACGGTTTAACCCAGACGATTCGCGCCCCGAAAGTTGATTCGGTCATCGAAGAAGAACAAACACTCAAAGGATCGTGCCCCTACCTGTACAGTTGGGACGGAGACAAATTTGCATTCGTAACCGATTGTTTGTGGGCTGCACCGTTGGGGTTGCAAGTTGCTGCGGGAAAAGTGCAACCGGATCGTCCCTGGGAATATTTGAAGATCGACGGTGACTTTGTTCGCGAGAACGAAGACGGCCAGTACGAATTGCGGATGACCGAAGAGTTGTGGGAAGTCGCCTATGTCGACAAGATCGAATTGACAGCCATCGATCATCCGGCCGAGGTTGACGTCTTTTCGAACGAAAAAGTAGGCCCGCCCGGAATTGCCACCCCGACAGTGTTCTCATTCGCCCCGAACGATTTGCATGGTTTGGATCGTGCATTGGACACCGGTGGGAACGACGTCACGGAGTTGCTTCGCCGATCGGACGAGCGCTATGTCAAAGGTTTTGATCGCCGCATCCGCCAAGGCTTGTGCGAGCCCCATTGGATCGATCTGGAATTTGGCGATGCGGTTAAAAAGCAACTCGGCGCGACGGATGATCCGTCGGTTCTGTTGGTGCTGCGCGGCTGGATCCTGCCGACCGATACATCGCTGAATATTCAAATCGATCAAAATCCCGACTTGCCGGCAATCGAATTCCCGTCGGTCTGGGTCCCCGATGCGTCGACCGAATCGGGATGGCGAAATGCGATTCCGTTCATGGGATTTCCCGGCGGAAAGACCAAAACA
>JAGQPO010001001.1 GCA_020426665.1 Planctomycetales bacterium | reverse complement strand
GCGCTAGAATACCAGTTTATGACTGAGTATTTGCCGTCACCAGCCATGTATATGTCTTATGCCACAAGGCAGACAATCGATTGCACCCAGCTCCCCAAAGTCAGGATCTGCCGAGCCGCGACGTGCGAAGGATCGAACCGCACCGGACGAACTTGACACCTTGCGGCTGATTAACGAACGGTTGGCCCGTCGTGAAGCGAGGGCGAGGGCGATCATCGAGGCCATCGCGGAAGGTGTTGCAGTGGCGAGTAAAGACGGCTGTCTGGAAGTGTTCAACCGAGCCGCGACGCAAATCGTAGGAGTCGGGTTGGTCGAAACCGATCAAGACCAGTGGTCATCAATCTACGGATTGTATTTACCCGATGGCAAAACGCCCTGCCCCACCGAACGCCTGCCACTTGTTCGCGCCATCAAAGGCGAGCACGTCGAAGCCATCCCGCTGGTCGTACAGCATCCGGAGGATGAACGCCCGGTTCATTTGAGCGTCACTGCGTCGCCGCTTTACGACGACGATGGCGTCATTGACGGCGGCGTTGCCATCTTTCAGGACGTCACCGAACGAGTGATCAGTGAACGTTTATTATGCGAGGCGAGAAATCAACTGGAACTTCGAATCAAGGAGTTGAAAGCATCGGAGCAAAAGTACCAAGATCTCTATGAGAATGCGCCTGACATGTACCTTACCGTCGATGCGACCAGCGGCAAAATACTGGAATGTAACCAGACGCTGGCCAACACGACCGGATTCGACAAATCGGAAATCGTCGGCAGTTCCATTTACTTGTTACATGACCCCAGCTGCATCGACCAGATCACCGAAGCGTTCGAATCATTTCGGGAGCGTGGAGTCTTTCCGAACAGCGACTTTACTTTGATTGGAAAGGACAATCGGCGTATCGAAGTGAGTTTGAACGTGAGTGCGGTCTTGGACAAGCACAATAAAGTGGTTCGTGCCCGCTGTGTCTGGAGAGACATTACGAAGTGGAAACGCGCCGAAGAAGCGCTGTCACGACACCGCGAGGAATTGGCTCACTTGACCAGGGTGCATACAGCGGGCGAAATGGCGACGGGACTTGCGCACGAACTGAACCAACCTCTCAATGCCATCGTCAATTACTCGCGTGGTTTTCTGCGGCGTGCAAGTATCGGATCAACCGTTACCGCCGAATTGCGAGGCGCCGCGGAAGAGATGATACGCGAATCGGAAAGGGCGTCGAGTATTATTGAAGGTCTTCGAAGATTGGTGGCAAAGCAAACACCGGATCATGCCACTACGGATTTAAATCAAGTGATCCAGGATGCGATCACGATGTGTCGCGGCGAAGCCCAGCGCCAGGGGGTTGTAATCGAGCGTCATTTTGCACTGGACCTGCCGGAGATCCCGGTCGACGCGGTGCAAATCAAGCAGGTTGTGATTTGCCTGATTCTCAATGCGTTGGAGTCTTTGGGTGATACAGCGGCCAATTACCGACGGGTCATCGTGACGACGAAGCGGAACTCGGAAAACACAATCTTGATCGACGTCGAAGATAACGGGAAAGGAATCACCGCCGAAGAATCAGAGAAGGTATTCGAGGCATTCTATTCGACAAAATCAAACGGAATGGGAATGGGGTTGGCAATCAGCCGATCGATCATCGAAAATCACGGTGGCAGAATCTGGAACCACCAGAAACCTCTGCCAGGCACCTCGTTTTGCATTTCACTGCCGGTGACTTCATGAACAAGATCGAAAGTTTACCGACCGTTGTGATTGTCGACGACGACAAAGGTTCTTTGAATTCCCTAGCATTCTTGATCGAATCAATGAACCTTTCTGTCCAGACCTTTGAACGGCCGCGAGACTTTTTGGATCATTGGGATCCGTCCGTTCCGGGTTGCCTGGTGTTGGACATTCGCATGCCGGATATGAATGGGCTGGACCTGCAATCAGAACTTTCCAAACTTGATTATGTGCCCCCTATCGTCTTTGTCACCGGGCATGGCGACATTCCGATGAGCGTACGTGCCATCAAAGCCGGCGCGATCGACTTCTTGCAAAAACCAATCAACGACCAACAGTTACTGGATCGGATAAACGAAGCAATCGAAATCGACCGCAAGGCGCGTGAAACGTCAATGACGGACGACTCGTTTTTGGAGGTTGCCACGCAATTGACGGGACGAGAGCGCGAGGTCATGGATCGTTTGATCTTAGGTCGGTCGTTAAAACAAATTTCAATTGAGTTCGGAATATCGTTTCAAACCGTTTCAAAACATCGCGCCAAAGTGCTAGAAAAAATGGGCGTTGCAAACGATGTTGAACTTGTACGATTGTCCCTTGGCGCCGACGCCCCGGAGAATCCAACTCGAAAGACCAAATCGATCGATCATTGATTCACCATCGCATGGGCTCGGCGTCATTGATCCTGGCCGACAATCCGCTGTAACGCCTGTTGGGATTGTGCGGCGATCATCGCGTCTGGGTCTTCGGTCAATTGCCTCAACATTTCGATCGATTGTGCGTCGGCAACTTCGCTCGCCAATGAGACCGCCGTCCGTCTTAATCGCAGCCGTTCGGGTGATGTTTCCGTCAAAGCATATGCGAGCAATGGAATCGCACCTCGAGGTCCCAGGCTGCGGATTTGCATTTCATTCAAGTGACGTGCCTTGGTCATCCCGATCGGGGCCAAAAGCCGGTTTAAAGACGATCGCAATTCGTCGTCCAGCGGGTTACCAATCGCCAACAGAGGTAACTGCCACACCTTTGTTTCCGCATTCGCGCTCGGTTTAAGCTGAACCTGTTTGTTGCCGTCGATTGATACGGTTTCGCCCGGCCTGATTACACAGACGTCTGAACCAAATGACATTTCGGTCTGTGAATTCTGTAATGACACGGAATCGCACGAAGCAAAACTCTGTTCGGCATCACATTGAAACTCGGACTCACTGGGACAGGTAAACGAAGCGATACTCGGCGGCTTCGCGCCGCCGACTGCAACGTCAATTTCGATGCCAGACTGATCAGACGCCAGGCACCAGAGTTGGCCCCGGACTAATTCAATTTCCTTGGAATCGCGGATGACCACTTCACCTGCTTCATTCAACCGAATCTTGGCCTGGTCGGCAGTCTCGATTTCGCACAACACGGACGTCCCGGTTCGTAACCTGACCCCGACGCCAAATGACGCTTCGTCATCTTGGTCAACTGAATTCCACTGCATGCTTCCCGGCAACTGAACTTCCACCGCTCCCGTCGCCCGGACCAGACGGGCCACAATCGGCGGCCGCGTGTCAGAGGGTTGGTTGAATGTCCACGTGCCAATCAAAATCGTGGCCGCCACGGCAGCAACGGCGGCAAACCCGACCGACACGACGCGCCAACTGGATCGATTCGGTGTATCAGTCAAGGCAACCGTCGGGATTTTATTTGCCAGGTCAGGCTCCAACACCAAAGTCTCTTGCAAATGGGCGTCAAACGCCTTCAAAGACTGTAAATCGTGCTGACAATGAACACACCGTTCAAGATGTTGATGCACCGCATCGGC
>JAGQPO010001000.1 GCA_020426665.1 Planctomycetales bacterium | reverse complement strand
CATGTGTTGCGATGTCCCTGTTTGCGAGGATCGAGTCGCCAGCGTTTAAAATGCACGCGCAAGTCTACGCGGCGCGGCAAGTTGGAGTCGACCGATCGTGCGGCGGGCGGGGACTGATCGTCTCCGCGACACGGTTCGAGCGTCGCGAAGAGCATGCAGGCGAATACGAGTCCGCGTGCGGCGAGCTCAGGTCGACGGCGAAGGGGGAGGCGAGGCATGGGAGGTCCTGCGGCCGAGGGCGTTGCACAGTTCAAAAGTAGCAGATTCAATTCGTCTTTAACAAGCATTTCTGCTTGGAGGACCCCATGGGGCGCATTCGAGGGCTCGTGGCAGGAATGCTCGTGGGCGTCGTTGCGGCCGCTGCGTGCTACGCCGCGGTGCAGATCGTCCTGTTCGTCATCGGAATACTATCGCTGGCCAACGTGCCCCTATGCACGCCGCTGCTCAAATCGCTCCAGCGATTTCATCGCACCCTGCAAATCTCTCCGGCGGGCGCCGCCGCATTGCTGACGTTCGTTTCGACGTCAATATGGGGGCTGCTTGCCAGGTGGCGCATTTTCAGCGCTACCTCTCATTCGGCGGGTGACGATCCGTTAGATCTCTTTTCGTCGTCGCGTGAGGCCAGCGACGTTTAGGCGTTGCCAACGCGCGGTCTCGACTTCCCTTCGCAGCGACGCGGCGGATTCATTCCGATTCCGCCCAGACGCGAACTTCACCCGAGCTTTCGACGTCAACGTGAATCACGTTGGGGCAACAGCAAACCGGACAATCCTCGACGTAACTTTGTGAGTGTCCGGCGGCCGGGTCCAGTGGAATCACGATTTCTTCGCCGCAGCTGTCACACACGTAAGTGCCGTCATTGTCAAATGATTGCGGCTGTGAATCGTCGTTGTTCATGCCCATTATTGATCCATTGTAAAAGGCCAAGTGGTGGTTTAATTCAACGAGTCAACGGAACCATGACGTTTGTTCAGCGTTGAAACAGCATTGCAACCACAGACCGGTACCGACAACCTGATTTTATTGTAGACATCCAAGATCGACGGATCTCGCTGCAACCCAATTCCCCCACCTGACCAGGAAACAAAGACATGAAGATTCAAACAACGATGCGGAAACGGTCGGCCCTGCTCGGCTTGGCCGGTATTGCGGTCGCCTTTTCCTCGACGGTCTGCACGGCACAGGAGGAAGGGGGGCGACGACGTGGCCGCCCAGAAGTACAGGATGGAGATGCACCGAATCAACGCGGCGAATCGCGTGGCGGACCGATCGGACAGCGCGGCGGTCCTGGGGGACGCGGTCCAGGAGGTCCAGAAGGACGAGGCCCCGGCGGACCATTTGGCCCCGGAGGACCCGGTGGACCTGAAATGATGATGCGATTGCCGATCATGATGGCGCTTGACGCCGACCGCGACGGAGTGATCTCGGCCCAGGAGATCGAGGGTGCCGCCGCTGCTCTCAGGACGTTGGACAAGAACAACGACGGAAAGCTTGTGTTCCAAGAAATTGTCCCGCAACGAGGGGGACCAGGCGCCGGACCCGGCGGAGACCGACCCGGCGGAGACCGACCCGGCGGAGACCGACCCGGCGGAGACCGACCCGGCGGAGACCGACCCGGCGGAGATCGACCCGGTGCATTTGGTGGGATGGACCCCAAGGCGATGGTGGATCGGATGATGCAGCAAGACAAGGACGGCGACGGGTTGCTTTCCGGCGACGAAATCCCTGAGCGAATGTCTCAAATGGTCGAACGGGCCGACAGCAATAGCGACGGCAAACTATCGCGAGACGAAATCGAAAAAGCGATGGCGCGGTTACGTCGCGGCGGGGGCGATCGACCTGGAGCCGGGCGACCCGGTGGCACACGCGACGCCGACACTCCCGGCGGTGAAAGGCCGCGTCGACCGGCAGCCGAGTGATCGGAAGTGCGCTAGCGCCTCGCCAATTCCCAGATATTTAGGGTACGACGGACCAGCCGCCACCGGTTTTCCCTCGCTGACGCATTGGGGTTGTGATAAGAGCACAACGTCAAAACACGCGTAAGCGAGGGACTTGACCGACTCGTAAGCGGGTGGGATCCCTCCTTCTGCACGCCGTTTCGGCAAGGTTTTTTGGGTGCCCGGTTGTCGGATAGTTGCAGCTGATCGATAGTGTGTCTTCGTTCCAACATCACATTTCCTCGACAGCGAGTTTCAACCGGTCCCATGAGCGTATTGGTCACCCAACAAGCCCCCGATTTCAAAGCTCAAGCCGTAATGCCCGACGGGCAATTCAAAGAGATTTCACTGAGCGATTACAAAGGGAAGTACGTCCTTCTATTCTTTTGGCCGTTGGATTTCACGTTTGTGTGTCCGACGGAGATCATCGCCTTTTCCGATCGTGCGTCTGAGTTCGCAGACTTGGGCGTGCAGATTTTGGGCGTCTCGATCGACAGTCATTTCACCCATTTGGCGTGGACAAATACCGCGCGCAATCAGGGCGGGATTGGAAAAACCGAGTATCCATTGATCGCGGATTTAAATAAGCAGATTTCGCGAGACTACGACGTTCTGCTGGACGGCGGCGTTGCCCTTCGCGGTTTGTTTTTGATTGACCAAAAGGGTGTCGTCCGACACCAAGTCGTCAATGACTTGCCGTTGGGGCGAAGTGTCGACGAGGCCTTGCGAATGGTCAAAGCCCTTCGATACTTCGAAGAAAACGGCGAAGTTTGCCCCGCCAACTGGCAAGAAGGATCACGGACGATCAAGCCCAACGTGGAAGACAGTAAAGAATTCTTCGGCGCCGAATACGCGAGCTGAACCTAGACCATGTGGATGACCGCGCCAAATCGAATCGGCATTGCAGCGTGGCAGTCGGGTGATTCGATTTGGCGAGTCGAAGCACGCGGCGGCGTCGAGGGTGTTGCGATTCATGTCGACGACACGCCTTTCCTGCTCAGGTCCTCTGACGACCAACCGTTGCCGACTCTCGCTGAACAATATGTCCGCGGAGACGAGTTGCATTTGTCGTTTCCACAGTTTGATGATCTGTCTCGCGGCCAGTGTGATTTTGGGTTTCGATTGGTGATTCGTCCGGTTGCATTCGGCAGTTTTGTCCCGAACCAAAATCGCTGCGTTTTTGAATTGCTTGTTTCGGTTCAAACGACGTTGCTGGACGCTCATCCGACGTTGGACTTGGTGTCGCCCGCCGACCAGGTTACGCGGTTGGATGGTGACGGATTGGTAACCAATGCCGTTCATTTGGCAGACAACAAATCTTTTTCCGCGGCCGTGCTCCTGGGCCCGCAAGACGCACCGTTTACGAGCGTGGTAGAGGATCCTGGCGCACTTCGACTGCGGTTGTTCGGCGAGTTTCTTGAAAAAGGCGTCATTCGGCGTGCCAGACCCTGGGTCGTTCTCGATCGATCAGGATCAGGGATCGATGCCGAATTTGTCCGCACCAGTCTGGACACGCTGGCGACCAGTCCGCTGCCATTGGCTTGATCGTAATGATCCTTCGCCGCCTGCCATGCAAGCTGACATGGGGGCGTAGGTGGGGATAGCGCAAGGGCACAAATTCCGCAGTGCTGAGCCGGCAGCACCCTTTCAAGGCGTGCCGTGTGTCTTTTTCAACTGCATTGATCCAAATTGGTCCTCTTCAGGAAATCTCGGTTAGTATAGAGCGATCGGGAATGTTCGCGGCGGCGACATTCGTCTAATTCAAGTCTTCACCGACTGCTGCACAGACGTCTCGGTATGCTGCCTGTCCGGGAGGAATTGTCATGTCTTGTTATCTCGGAAAACGTCAGCGAAGAACATCACGCGAAAGGCGTTGCGGATCCCAGCGGCGTCGCCGAGTTTTCGGGGAACGGCTCGAAGACCGTAGGCTGCTGGCGGCCGGTGACGTGCTGACGAACTTCAAATTTGAAGATTCATCCTCCTACTGGGCATGCTTGAGGGGGTCTGGGATCGTCGAAGCAAGTCTAGCGCAAGGCTCGCAGCAAGTGGTCGAACCTGATGTTGGCATCCCGGACGAGCTGGAAGATGCAATGCCGGTTGTGGCCGAGTCAAACGTTATCGGTGCCGAATGGATCGGCGTCGACTTCGGGGCGATTGACGGTGCTTCGCCCACCAATTGGACCTTGTACAGCAGTGGTGCTGATGTCGTGTTCGCCGACTTGATTGATGAAACCGGCAATGCAACGTCGGTTGATTTGGTGATCGATGTCGCGGTCGCAACGCTCGGCCGGTTTGAGGACTTCATTCCGCCACCGGGACAGGTTCCACAGCACACTCAATCATTGACCGGGCTAGACGGGAACTTTTTTGACAACGCAAGTTTCGCCGCAACGTTCCAACAACTGGTTCCCAATGGTGCCTATGAAGTTTATGTCTTCGCGGGAGACACCGTCGCCAACAACCAGAACGTCATGATCACAGGATCAAGCTCCGTACAATTCAGCCAGAATTACGCTGCCGGCAGTCTGATAATTAACGACGAGACGGGCGACTCGGCACGGTCTCTCTCCAGCTACGCCGAAATCGTCGAGTCGGATGCCAATGGAGAGATTCGAATCGATATCGAAAGCGTCGGCGGATTTTGGAGTTTGGCAGGCTTGGCGATACGGGCACTTCCGGGCGAAATTCATGGCCGAAGTTGGAATGACCTAGACGGTGACGGAGTGCAGGACGCGGGCGAGCCCGGGTTGGAAGGTGTCACGGTCTATATCGATCTGAATGACAATGGACAGTGGGATCCCGAAGAACCAAGCACCCTCAGCTCGGCCGACGATCTCGCGACGAGTAATCTGGATGAGTCCGGTCTGTATACACTGGTTGCCCCATACTCGGGATCGCTTGTTGTCAGAGAAGTCATCCCACCCGGTTTTGTTCAATCGGCTCCGGTTCCCCAAGGGAGTTTTGTTCTGTGGGACGAGACGATCGACGGCGATCTGTCCAACGACAAGTTGGCGCCAACGGTTTTGCAACCGTTACCCGGTCAAAATTTGATTTTTGGTGCCGTCGGCCCGGGTACGGAGGACGATCTGTTTACGATCACCATTCCAATGGGGTTCGTCGTCGACTCTTTCTCGGTCATCGACTACAGCTCCGCAACCAACTCGACATTCCTGGGTGTCGACCAAGGTGACATCTATACGTCCGCTACCAATACTGATACGTGGGGATTCTTGTTGTTTGGTCAGGGTGGGGTCGGGACAGATGTTCTGCCTGCGATAGCTGCTTCCAACAACCGGTTCTCCGGCCCTCTGGTCGCCGGTACCTACACGTTCTGGATTGATGAAGGGACCGGGCCGGAGAACTATGCGTTTGCGTTCAATCTGAAGCCACCAAATGTTGTTTGGGACGAATTAGTCGATGGCGATTTGTCGAACGATAAACTCGCTCCGACGCCGTTGACACTGCTGCCCGGTGAAAATCAGATCAGCGGCACGGTCGGGCCGGGTTTGGAAGATGACGTGTTTGTCTTTACCGTCCCCGACGGATCGGTGGTCGATTCGATAACAATCCTAAACCACAGTTCGGCAACCAACAGTTCATTTTTTGGCGTCGATCAAGGCGCGACTTACGACGCGGTTACCAACAATGATGCACTTGGCTTCCTGACATTTAATGCGGGTGACATCGGCTCAGATATTCTGCCTCAGATCGCATCGTCCAACGGCAAGTTTTTGCCGCCGCTTACTGCCGGAACATATTCGATCTGGATTGACGAGGGGACCGGACCGGAAGACTATGCCATCCTGATCAATCTGCGTCCGCCCATCACGGTTTGGGATGAAAGCATCGACGGCGATTTGTCGAACGACAAGGTTGATCCGACCCCGCTGGTTCTCTTGGCGGGTAATAATCTGATCACCGGTACAGTCGGACCGGGCGTCGAAGACGATGTTTTTCGAGTGACCGTCCCCGTTGGTGCGGTGCTGGACTCGATTACGGTCTTGGAGCACAGTTCTGCGACCAATGCATCATTCCTGGGTATCGAAAATGGTTTGACGTACACGGCCACGTCGAATTCCGAGGCTTTCGGGTTCACGACCTTCAGCGGCAGCCAAATCGGTACCAATCTGCTGCCACTTTTGGCATCGTCCAACGGCAAATTCGTCACTCCCTTGACGGCCGGAACGTACACATTTTGGCTAGACGAAGGAACAGGACCGGTTTCATACATGCTGCAGATGACTTTGAGTGTTTCTGGGATGTTGTGGGACGAAAGCGTCGATGGGGATTTGTCGAACGATAAATTGGATCCGACGAATTTGTATCTTTCTCAAGGTCCGAACATCGTACGCGGGAGTGTCGGGCCGGGGATTGAAGATGATGTATTTCGCATCACCGTTCCGGCGGGCGCAGCGATCGGATCCATCTTCATTCGCGACCACAGCTCGCTTACAAACAACAGCTTCCTCGGCATTGATGACGGTTTGACTTATACGGCGACCACCAATCCCGAAGCGTACGGCTTCACGACGTTTTCTCGGGCGGATCTCAATACAGATATTTTACCCGCGTTGGCGGCGTCGAACGGGAATTTCACGGGTGCCGTGTTGGCTGGCACGTACACGTTTTGGATTGACGAAGGCACCGGACCGGAAGACTACTCGATCGAGATTAATGTCGCGCCGGTGAATGCACCGTTGGCAAGTGACATGCCGCTCGAGATCAATGGTCCGTCGGGTTCTGTCGGCGGCGGAAAGGTTCCGGGAATAGGTTTCTGGACAGTCCAGATGAAACCCGGAAGCGTGATAAGACATGTGGATTTTGGCAACGCAGATGTTACCGGTCCGGACGTGACGCTTGTCACCCCGACCATTACAAATGATCGCACGCCGCGCGTGACCGTTTCCGCTACGGATGCCCAGTCCGGGTTGCCGGACGGGACGGTTGTCAGGCTGGATATCGACCTGAATCGAAATGGCAAATTCACGGACCTCGGCGAGAGTGCATATAGTCAGTCATCGCTGATCGGAGGCAGCACTTCGTTTGAGGTGAGCCCGTCACTGTCGGACGGAACGTACCCGATGCGTGCCAGGGTCACCGATCCGGCGGGCAACGAAGGCATCAGCGCGGTATCAAATACCACCATCGACACCATCGCTCCGACGGTCAGCGAAGTGATCATTGATGACGGTACCGCGCAGCGAAGTGTCGTCAGGTCCGTTGCGATCAGATTCGATTCGCTTGTCTCGATCAACCGCGGCGCCGTCAGCGTAGTAAATGATTCGGGTGTCCACGTTCGCGTGACCGTAACGACTGCAGAGATTTTGAGAAAGACAGCAGCCGTCCTAACGTTTCAAGGATCCGAGGTTGATGGCAGCGGGTCTCTGCTGGACGGAAACTATATCATGAGAATCCTTGACGGTTCCGTTTCGGACCTCGCCGGTAACCGTCTCGATGGAGACCTAAATGGCAAAGCCGGCGGCGAGCGAGTGGATGAATTCTTCCGCTTCTTCGGAGACACCGATGGCGACCGGGACGTTGACGGCCAGGACTACGGTCGCTTCGGACTGACGTTTTTGAAAAAATCGGGCGATAAAAGATTTGACCCAATTTTCGACTACGACGATGACGGAGATGTCGACGGCCAAGATTACGGTCAGGTCGAGATGCGGTTTCTCCGATCGCTGTGATAAGCTTCGCATGGACGGACTTCTCGGGATAGAAAACGCAGCAAGTTCCCTGGGGGCTCATGCCAACGGGATGATGCAACAGAGTCGGTCAAAACGAAGCTGTGGAGTGGATTTCTGGCTGGTCACACCCCTTCTCCGCGTTGCGTCGGTCATTGTGAGTTGGTTTCGCGATGGCGTGCTGTCGTTGGCCCCGAGACGATTGGAGGAGAATGGGCCAAAGCCCTCTCCGCTATCGATATGCCCAACCCTGCTGAATGCAATTTAGGGGTATCGCCGAGCAGATTTCGTGCTTGGGACGGTTGAATTTCATCCCGACGTACGACGTCCAGCCAGGCGTGGTAAACTGATTTTTCGACTTTGATGCTACTGATTGGACGCCCGAATGCGGTTCCAATTGGGCCGATCGTGCGGATATTTCTGAATACGGCGAATGGTTGTTTTAGGTTCGGAATATTCCGCTGGAGTCGTAAAAAGCGATGATGAAGCTACGGCTTTCGCTGTATCCGGTTGCGTGGTTTGCGTAAACTAATGGGATTGGACGTGCCGCTGCGCGCCCGTCTGCTTTTCCACTCTGCCCCTGACGACTGCTTTTGGGGCACCGATGACTCGCACTCAATGCGTGGACCAAGATTCGTCCACATCGATTTATGAATCGCACCGATTCGGTAACGAGAACACGGTTGACCGTATTGATGCAGGCACGTCCCAGTGTTGTGTCGGCGTCGGTGGTTGGCGGTGTGATGCGCAGGCCGTTGGGGTGGAGATTGACCGTGATCGTTCTGGTCTGGATCGCGGCCAATTTCGTTGGCCATCAATCCAGGGTCGCCGGACAGCAACCCGGTACCTTTCCCCCCGCGGAATTGATTCGCCCCTCGGCGACGCCGGCGGAGTCCGGAAAGCTGCCAATCGAGGGGATGTTTTTGTTGGACGAAGCCAACGTACCGATTTATGTGCCTCCGCTGAGTTACGAGTCGTACCTGGACCTCGAACGAGGCGCTAAGAGCCAGACACGGCGATACATTTTTGAGAGCGTCAAAATTGATGGTCGCGTCGAGGGCAATCGGGCCGAGCTGACCGTTGAGGTGCGTGTCGCAGTCGATGCAACGGGTGACGAGACAGTCGAGATTCCGTTGGCGATGGAAAACTTTCACCTGTTGGGGACGGCCGAGTTCTTCTCGGGCGCCGAGACGGGAAACAAGTTGGCGATTTCGGTCGACGAAAACACAGGGAACTGTGAATTGATCGCATCGGTCAAGGAGGACTCCGTTGTCGGTTTCAGGATGCAAATGTCGGCTCGCGTCGAAACCGAATCGATCCACTGGTTGGATTTTCGATTGCCGCCGGCACCGATCATCATCAATTTGACAAGTGATTCGCGCGACGTCGTCGGCCAAATACCCAATCGTGATGACGAGGTCATCGAGACGACGACGGACGAATCCGGACGCAGCCAATTCAAAGTCGAAAGCAGCGGCGGTCGGTTTACGTTGCAATGGGGGAAGCTGGATCGCCCCGTTTCGATGCCGTTGCTGGAATCGACCAGTGTCATTGCGATGCAGTGGAATTCACCGCAGGACCAATTGATTCAGAACGTCAAAATGACGGTGCGGGATTCACGCGGTCTGATTTCAACGTTTCGATTGCGATTGCCTGAGGGTGCCACGCTGCGAGACGACCCAAAATTGATCACGAGTGGCCAATTCGGCCAGTTTGTCGAGTTGTCCAAACCAGATCCGGCCGACAAGGAGCTGTTTCAAATCACGATCCCCGTGGAGGAACGTGAGAAGACGATCGCGCTTGAGTTCCGTTTGGAGATCCCCAGCGATTCACCAACGGCCGGCAATGAATTG
>JAGQPO010000999.1 GCA_020426665.1 Planctomycetales bacterium | reverse complement strand
TCTTGGCCGCCCCATGGACGACGCATCACTTCACGAATCAAAACTTCGGCGCCAGGTTGCCGCGTTTGCGTGTTGGTGGGATTCTCGTCCGTACGATTGTTATTTGCAATTGGCTGAACTTGCCGATGCTTATCCAGACGATTTGGATTTGCAAATCGAAACGGCACGTCTGGCAATCGTAAACCTGAGATCAACAAAAGCATTCCAGCGGCTTGATGCCGTGACGCCGCTTGACGAACAAACACGTATTCAGCTGCAAATCGCGCGAATCATTTTGGCCGCCGAAGCAGGCAAAGACGAGATGGTTCGCACGTCGGCTCGCGAGTTGCTTGCGGGGTCGATCGACGCGTCCACGCGAGATTTCGTTTCCAAGAAGCTTCAATCACTCAACAAACAAAGCCCCGCCATTGAATCAGTTGGTCGAGCATTCTCGTCAACGCGGCGAATACAACTAACGCCGCGTGTGACCGACTTGAACGACACCCAAAATCTGGCGCTCGCCAAATCGATGCTTGATTCGGGAGAATCCGTCACCGCATCCGAAATCGCATATTCGATCCTGATACGCCGCCAGAACGCTTCAAAAATCGATCGTTCAAGTATTCGTCGTCAAGCGATCGACATTTTGATCCGCACCGGTCGTTTGCAACCGCTGATCACGACGACCGAGCGAAAGTTTCAATCGTCACCACAATCCGACGCCTACCGACAAGAACTGGCGGATCTGTATGTCGCGGCGGGGCAACCTGAAAAAGCAAGTCAGTTATGGGAACAAACCATCAGTGCAATGAATATGTCGCCGCGTCAGATCATCATGCAAGCCAGCACGCTGCGCGGACGTCGCGACTTTCATCATGCGGCCATGTTGTATCTGTATGCATTCGAGCGAGATCCACAGCTTTGGGAGACTCATTGGAATGTGTTTGCGGGATCGGCCGCAATGTCCACTTCACCGGAGATCATATTTGATCGTCTTTCCAGAATGGATCTCAGCCCGTTCACACCATTCTCTCTTTGTGAATTGATTCGGATTCATCGCGACGGACAATTTGGACCGGCCCAGCGAGCCTTTGCTCGCCACATCATTGGCAACCATCCTCAGGCGGCGGAGAACCTGGATCTGTTTTTTGCAGCCATTCCCAAGTCCGAACGCACCCAGATTCCCGAGTTGACCGCCAAGTTGACCGACGCGATCACCTCTGATGACGCATTCACCTACGATTCACCGCTTTGGGCTCTTAGAGGATGGTCCGAGCAAGGGCGTGTCAGCGGACTGTTTGCGGACATGATGGAAATCATCGAGAACGATCCTGAGTTGAAAAACCGGTTCCTTGCGGTCGTCGACGCCCAACCGAATCGTTCACAACCCACCGCCCAGCTGCTGAAGGCGGTGTGCCAACTGCGTGATCCGGAACACCGAGATGCCGCAGTTGCAGTCATCGACAAACTTTGTCCATCGGCATTGGATGTTGAAAACGCGATTCCGCCGATCAGTCGTCTGCCGGCAGGTCTGCTGTGGCAAATCGGACAGTCGATCGATTTGTTTGATCCGATCGATCAACCCGGGATGTTGAAAGTCGGAATCTACCAGGCTGCGATTCGGGAATCCGGCGACCGGTTGCACTCATCCGCCGGTGTCGGTCTGCCCAGTGACTGGTTGTTGGCAGAGTATGCAAGAATCGGACAGAAGCAATTGGCAAGACGGGGCTGGTTGGCGCGGCTGGAACACGACGTAACACCCAAGACGACAGGCATTCGTGAAAACCGATATTTGCAAACCGCAACCCTCGTCAGCGAGAACTTGTTGAAAATCGGGTATCCGGTTGATGCGGCCGGCCAATGTCGACACTGCATCAATCAACCGCTGCTGTTTCATCTGGCTCGGCGATATTCCCAAGGTCGCGATCATCAGGAACATTTCGAAACGACGTTCAAGAAAGCGATCGATTCGATTAACGATCAATCGGTCGCAGATTATTTTGATGCGATTACCAATGATATCGCTTTTGACGGTCATCAAACGACCATTGACTTGTACGCCACGCAGCTGAAGACGCTGTCCGATACACCCAATGATTGTCTTTTCGAACTTGCCGCCGAAATCGCCTGCGTTTCGGAATCCGGTCGCGCGGCGGCCGAACGTCTGTTTCAACAACTCGATCGGGTGGCGGAACGGAAAGATGCGAACACTTCGATTCGTCATGCCCGACTGATTCTGGCATCCCGTCTGCATCCGAAACGTGTTAATACGATGTTGGAAACGTTCCTGGAAAGTTTGCCGCCATCGCGCAGCGGACACTCCACGTCGGGGGCGGCTAAGACGGCGTTGGTCAATGCGACTCGGATCAGCTACTTTGCGATCGCAGCGGTTACGCGAAGCCAGATTGATGAAGCCGCGTCGGTGACCGAAAGGGTACTCCGGCGACTTCAACAGAACGCGATCGACAGCGGCGATAGCGAATTGGAACTGGCGCTGAAAAAACTGAGTCGCAGCCCCGAGTCAATGTCGGCGGTATTGGAATCGGTTGTTGAAGAATTGGGTGGGCAGGCGCCGTCGCCACAGGATTGTGACCGCTGTCTGTCGATCGCCCGATCCGCTGCCGCGATCAGACGCTGGGACATCGTCGCACGGGCGCTGGAAGTCGGATTGGGCCGAGGGCCGAACATTGATTCTGATCCTGGTTCAACCGTCAACACAGAGGTCGCGGATGAATTTGGTGGCGAAGCGGCTACCGGAGAAATGTCATCCATCGAGGTCCGATTGGCCGCGATCCGCGAGCAAGTTCTGGCGGTTTTGGACGGCTGTCGTGACAAAAACGGAGTCCCGATCAGCGCCCCAATCTTTGACGCCAATAACATTGATTTGGACATCGATTCCCTTAAGCCTTTGGATCGCGCGCTGCTCCAAGTTGTCTTTCCGAAACAGCAATTTGTCAATGTCTATGCATTCAGTCGACCGGCGCTGTTGGCCGAACCGAATTCCAGAAAACCAACTCTCGCCGATCCTCATTCCGTCGCCTACGCTGCCGCAAACATTGCGCGGGTTTGCGGCACCACGGACTCGTTGATCAAAATCATTGGAGAACGGATGAATGCATCGAACGCTGTGGAGGTGAGGACATTATACGTGGACCTTGCGGTTGCGATTGGCGATGACAAAACACTTGCCGATGCGGTGGACCATTTCAAATCCGCGTTTGATGATCGTTTGCCCTGGGTTGATGGCGTTGTCCCCGCTGCGTCACAAAAGTCCGGCGATGCCCAGCCAGCTGGTATCAAGAAACCGATTCCCCCACATGGAACCGAACCAGTCTTGATACTCGCCGATCAAGTCATTCGAACCTTGCATCCTGTTTTGAACCGCAAATCGTTGGCCCCGTCGACCAGAACCGAAACAGTCCGGTTAATGATGCGGACCATTCAGATGATGCGTGACAATGAAATCGTCAGAAATCGGTTCGGCGAAACGATTGATCAGATCGAATCACTTTGCAAATGACACAATCACGATGACATCGCCGCGTCAATTCGTTTTCAATGCGAGTGTTGAATGGCGGATACAAGATCGGTGAATTTCTGGGACCGCAATGAAAACAAGACCTCCAATCTCAGCGGCGCGTCGGATACGGTTCCCGATCGCCGTATTGATGGTCATCGCATGTTCGACGTCCTTTCGGTGCAATTGGGCTTGTGGGCAATCCGACGTTTCATCGGAAAACGAAGTGGTCGATCGTTTCTGGGACGTGCTGTTACGACGTCCCAGACCCGGAATCGCACTTGATCGCATCTACAGCCATCACGTCCAAAACGGATCTGTTGATACGTTCCTGCGTTCGCTCGATCGTGGCCCCACCGAGGAACAGGCCGGCGAGCACCAGATGATTCGCGGGTTGATTCAGTTGCGGCGTGGACAGTCCTCGGCCGCCGTCGATTCGCTACGTAAAGCAGATCGCTTGCTGCCAGCCGATGCGATGTCCAGTTATTACTTCGCCTTGGCTTTGCAGGCGGCGGGAAATACCGACGAAGCTGTAGTTGCTTTTCAACGGTCGATCGACCGAAAGCCCAGCCGACGAGAGGCGGCGGATGTCTACTTTGAACTCAGCCACTTGCAGACCCAAGCAAAGAAAACCCAGGAAGCAATCGCGACGTTGGCATCGTTGCAGGAGCGATTTCCCGGAGACCAGGAAATAGGCCAGCGAATTGCAAGGACGTTAGTAGCCGAGAGACTATTTCCAGCAGCCTTGGACAAGTATTCAGAATTGGCCGATTCGACGCAGCAACCCGAAGAAAAGATCCATTGCCAAATTGAAGCCGCCGAGATCAAACGCCAACTCGGCGATGTCCAGGAGTCTATGGA
>JAGQPO010000998.1 GCA_020426665.1 Planctomycetales bacterium | reverse complement strand
ACCACTCCCATACGTTCCCGTGCATATCGAAGAACCCCCACGCGTTGGGCATTCTTGAACCACATTGCTTCGGATAGCTCGTACGAAAGTCACTTGTGCGAACCACTGCATAGTCCACTATGAATTCGTCATTCTCCCCGCAACAAAACGGAGTGATGGTTCCCGCTCGACACGCGAATTCCCATTCTGCTTCGGTCGGCAGGCGATATCCATTGGTCCCGCCGATCAATTCCCAGCACTCTCCGCTAAAGTCATAACAGGGCTCAAGTGCATTTTTCCAGCTTAACCAATTGCAAAATTTGACCGCATCGTTCCAACTGACTCTTTGGACCGGCCATTGACCGCCGGATTCGGTGTAAATCTCTGGGCCATCCCAAGGATCCATTCTCCACTCGATCGGACACTCCGAATCGTTCGAATAGACTTCGAACAAAGCGATGCTGATCTCTCGGTCGGCTAACCAATAGTCTTTCGTCAGTCGAACCGATTGTGGGTCTGGACTATTTTTAGGATACCAAGTGAATGTTCCGGCATTCACGCGAATCCTCGTGATCCCTTCAGGACTTTCATACCACGATGGAGCCGTTTCCCATTCGGCGGTGCGCTGAACGACCGGAGTCTGCATTCCGAATGATCGCAGCAACCATCCCGATGCGCTATGAACGGCACGATCCGGCGATGATTGGTACAGACCGACCGCGATCCCCTTGATCAACTCGACGGTTGACGGAGATTCCCCCAGTGGGATTGTGGTATCCCTTCCTATCGCCAAACACAATGCGCTTTGAAGTGAACTGTCTTCAAGCTTTGGAACCAGCTTGAATAGCTCAGCAACATCGCCGTGCCACTTCGAACATTCGTCGATGAACAATGTTCGAGAGTCCGGGATTCCGTTTCGTGGACTTGTCATCTCCGAAGCAATGGCCGGATCGCCGAGTCGAAGCGAAGAGATTGCCATGCGAGCCTTGACGCGATCATCCTCGGTTCTTTCAGCGGCAGATCGCAAAGACCTGATTGATTCGTTTGGATTTCCATCAAACGCTAGGAATAAGCTTTCTGTTTCCATATCAGCAACACTGGGGATGTGATTGACCAGAAAATCGACTCGCACATCCCCCAGTTCAGCCAAGCCGCAAGCCAATCGAAAACGTTCCCGTTGACTTGCATTCTCCCAAGCCGCGGAGAGTGCCTCAACCGTATCGCGGGGTGACAAATCGGACTGTATCAACTGGGAAACGAAATCCTGGATATGTGTATTGTCGGAAGACATCAAACCGTCAATTGACATTGCTAGTCGGGCGCGGCGCGAATTTTCGGAGTATCGCCCAGAGACGACAATAACAGCCAGAAGAGCCAGCGCCACCGCGGTTGCGAGAACGACTGCTCTGCGAGCGGCCGCCCGCAAGCCGGATCGCATGTACTCGCGCTCGACCTCGCCCCACTTGGACGAGTCCGTCAAAAACTGCAATCTCAGCGTTCCTACGACCCCAGGCAACAGTCNTCGGGGTTGCCAAAGTTGTGACGACTCTTGAAGATGCAATTCCGCACGACCACGGCTTGTCATTCGTTGATTTTGATTCAACCACTCGCGAATCGAGGGCACGAGATAGTCATGTGCCAACTGGTAACTTCGATCCTGTTCCGACAAAATTGACGGGGCTTGGTCATAGTCCGCATCGACAGGTGTGATCAGATGCAATTCAGAATCAAGAATGCGAATCACCCGTTCAATGTCGGTTGCTGTAAACCCACTTGGCACTGCATCGATCAGCGACAGGGTGCTTTGGGCTGTTCCCCGAATTTCAGCTCCCGGTGCCGGCAGTAGCGTCCCCAGAATGTGCCGAACCAGATTGGCATTGGAGCGGTGCGCAGGTTGCGCCGATGGAGAATTAAAAACTCTTTCAAGGTATGCTTCACCGATTCGGATGAAACACCCCAGGTGATCAAGCGTGCGATGCTCCCATGGTTCGTCGCGAATCATTTCAATCAGAATCGCCAAATGAACGTAAACCACGCGACGATCTTGCGCAACCAGGTCAACAAGCGACGCGATAAACGCTCGGTCGTCATGCGTTGGTGGATTGCCAATCTTTTTAGTGCCCTGTCCAAATTGCAAAACAATTGATCGGGCGTGTTCGATTGGAACCAGATCAACGACGGCTTGGTTGACTCGTTCCTCCAAATCGATTTCCAATTCCAGGAACAATCGATTCACCGACAGGTAAAAGTCGTCTCGCACGAGCACCAGCGTTTGTAAATACCGGCCGTCACATTGCCGCAATGCGTTAATCAATTCGCTGTTCCCCAAGTCCCTGTGACATGAAAGCCACTGTTCAAACTGGTCAATCACAAGCAAAGTTGATACGCCTGACTCTCGCGATTGCTCTCGGATCGATGTGAAGGCATCGGCCAGTTCTGTGGCATCGCTTGGGAGTGAACACAAGGTTTCTAATCTGGTGAAAATCCTCGCTTCGGTATCGTGTACGGCGCCTTCGACATAAACGCACCGAACCGCAGAGTCTTTTAATAGCGGTATCAAACCGGCTTTTACGAACGAAGATTTTCCGGATCCCGATGGACCGTACAACAGCCCCACGGAAAACGATTTCGAAGCCGTCGAGTTTTCGATTCGCGTTTTCCAGAGGTTCACAGATTCCGGAACGCCGTCAATGGTTCGCGGTCCGGGCAACAGATCTAGAAAGAAGTCTGCGTCTTCGGCACCGAACGCGCGTAAACCTCGCGGTGTCGGCAACCGTTTCGGCGATTCGCGGAGTACTCTTTTACCGTCCTTACGAAATCTCCTGATCCACGTGTCAAGATCATCGCGCAACGCTGAGACGTTGGGATAGCGATCTTGCATGCGTTTCGACAGACACCGAGCGCAGACCCCGTGAATCGCCTTGCGTGCAACGTCATCAATCCGGTCGACGTCCGCCGGGACCTCCGTCAAGATCTTCTCAAAGAGATGCTGCTGCGACTTCGCGGAAAAAGGCCTTACATCAAACACTAATTCAAAGAGCATCGCCCCCAGTGCCCACACGTCTGTTCGACCGTCAATGCGATGGATTTCCCCCCTGACCTGTTCGGGAGACATCATGACGGGAGTGCCAAAGTGGTTGCCTCGGCTCGCCGGCGGGATGCGAGACCGCATCGCCAAACCAAAATCAGCAATATGAGGCGTTCCGTCAGAGTCAATCAGAACATTGGCAAACTTCAGGTCACAGTGTGTGAATCCCTGAGTGTGTAAATAATCCAGGGGTTCACACACCTTTAAAAACAACTCGATCAGTTCGCCGTCGGAGAGCTCGTTTTGGCGAACCCAAACTCTCAGATTCAATCCTTCGACGTACTCTTGCACAATGCATATCTGTCCATCTTCGACCAGGACATCGTAGACCGCCACAAGTTGTGGATGCTTCAAACCAGCGGCGGTACGAGCTTCGGCAAGGAATTGTTGAACCTGATACGGTGTACGGAGCGATGCTTCCAGTCGAGGCGTCTTTGCAGCGACCAGCCGATTAAGTTGTGTGTCCTTGGCCAGGTAAACCGCCCCAAATCCTCCTTCACCAATCAGGCGGATGACCTGATACCGACCGAAGTGGCTGGGGATTTCAACTCGCGCGGCGACAGAGTCGACCGTTTCGAGTCCGCGAAATTGGTTGCTGTGATCGGTATCACATGAGAGGGCGGCCTTGATCTGATTAAGATGGTGCGGGTATCGATGCAGGAAGTCGCGCACATCTGCCGGCTTTCCAAAACGCCGCCGAAACTCGACTTCGATTCGAATCAGTTCAATGACCGCCTGATTTTGATACCCCGATAGCCGCCGCGCAAACTCGACTGCCGATGGAGAGTTCCCCTGGACAATCTCCGCTTCAAACTCGTCGGCCAGACGGTCCAGTGCTTGAACCGTATCAAGTGGAAGATTGTCGGTGATTGGATCCATCGTGATCAGACCCTTAGAAACAAATTCGTCGAGTTTCACCGCATCATTCGCAACCCATTGTCGCCGAACTCTCCGAGGTCGGCCAAGCCGGCCACGGAGTGTCCGGCGACAATCCACGTCATTTCTAAAATGCTCTAGTGGCGTCGTTTTTATTTTCCAACTTCGCGCCAGGTCCACACGTAAGGTTCGGCGGTGCCACCTTTGGGACCAATCTTAGCGGTATACCTCCATACCTTTCCGTCAAGAGCGAACGATCCTTGATAATTCATGGCAACTTCCCCGCTTGAATCACGTTCGATCAAACTCCCTTTCAACGACATTCCGTCTTCAGAAAGCACAAACTCGCCGACCGCGCCGCCCGAGCCAAATTCCCAACCTTTGTAGCTTCCGCTCTCGGAATCATGTCCCAAGATAAAGCAATGTCCCCAGTCATCCCCATTTTCGTAGACGGCGTTGGCTGTGTACATGAAGAATTTTCCGCCAAGGATCCATCGCCCCATTGAACTTCCGGTACCTTTGCCGGTTGTGGCCGACTCCAGTGTGATCCATCGTGGTCCGGTGACATGTTTCAGTTTGCTGAGAGCGGCCGGGATCTCATTTGGCGGATCGGAAGTCACCCATGATGCTTCCGCCGGGTAACGCCGCTCCCAGGAATTATTTTCAGGAATCTTTCCTCCGTTGACGTTTCCGACAGTGGTCAAAACTGAATGATTTGGATCTTCGATCGTGAAGCCGACCTTTAGATCGATCGGATGATCCTTGCTGCCTATCAAAGCCGTGAACCTCGCGGAACTTTGCTTGGCGATCGTTGTCGGAACGATACTGATGCTGCCGTCTTTTCGAAACGTCCACCACATCAATTGATTATTCTTGGGATGTGTTCCCAGGATACCAACCGTTTCAGGAATCTGGCTGTTTCCCGTTGAATAGAATCGCGTGAACCGACCTCCCAGGATGGCTTGATAAGAGTCTTCCATTCTCGAGTTCGGCGATACCATGTGCCACGTTCCGCCCCGAATGTGATTGATCAGTTCTCTGGCTGAATCGACTTCTTCAATGCTGCCACGAATTCGTCGGAATGTCAGGTCTGCGATGGTTTCTCCGTCGGCGTTTACGACGTAGGAGAACTTATCGGGGGTCACTCGATTAACGTCGACCTTCCCACTAAAAGGCAGTCCCAGTACATGCCCCACTCGGGTTCCGGTGGCTGTTCCCACACCGACAAGTGGCTCGCCATCATATCGATTCACCCACGCGTCGCCGTTTGAGACGAATCCGTATTCGACGACACTTCCTGTCGCCGGACTGACCCCTCCAATCCCGGATCTGTCGCCCGCTGTGCTTGCGACTCAATTGAACAAAGACTGCCGAGGCCTTACGACCTCGGCAGTCTTTGTTTCGGCCTCCGGCCTCTTTCGTCATCCCGCCGCGATCAGGCAGGAGGTCGATACATAAATTGCCGTTGGCGTCAGCTAACGGTGTCCACGAACCGCTCGACGTGGCGCGCGATCTCGCCGGCTCCGGGCGTCTGCACCATACTATGATGATGGCCGCTGACGGCGCAAACGGTCACGTCACCGGTCCATTTTCCCCAGCCTCGATCGGGACGTGCATCCGCATCGCCGGGGACATCACGCGGCCGAATCAATAGTGTTGGAACGTTGATCGGATGCAACTCGTATTCCTGACACAGCTGCACGTGATGTCCAAAGAGACGCCGCAAGTCTTGGATCACCTTCTCGATAACTGGTTTGGGAGAATCTTCGTCCAGCACACCCAAGCGTTCGGCATGTTGATAAAGATAAGGCAGTTGCTCGCCTTCGGAAAGTTGATTCAATTCGGCAAGCGATAACTCGATTCCATATTCCATCCCGGCGGACGGTGCATCGGGATCGCTTCGTTCGGGCACGGTCGAATCTATCAGAATGAGCCCCTCCACCTTGGCCCCCGTTTCGATCAACTGTCGAGCGACTTCGAACGCAATCACGCCGCCCAATGACCAGCCGCCGACCAGATAAGGTCCCGAAGGGAATTGATTTCGAATTGAGCGGACGTAATCCTCAGCCATTTCAGATAACGAGTTCGGCAACGGTTCGTCGCCGTGCAACCCACGCGAACGGATGGCGTAAAGCGGTTGGTCGTCTGAAAAGTCCGCCGCCATTTCGCGGTAACAAATGACGATGCCGCCCGGCGGATGGATCATAAAAACCGGTGGACGCGAACCACCGCCACGAAGTGGTGCCAGCAACGGGTCAACTGTATTGACCGACCCATCCGACTCGGAAACATGAACGGACAGATCGCCGAATCGATCGGTCAGTCTTTGGTGGTGCAGCGCAACAAGCCGATCGGCTACCGAGCGAACGTCGCCAAGATCAAACAGCAACGATGTGGGAATGGAAAACGATAACTCCTCGGTCAATTCCGACGTCAAGATCGCCGCTTGCAGCGACGTCCCACCGGCTTCGAAGAAATTGGAATCAATCCCCAGAGAATCGATTTCCAACGCCTTCGCAATTCGGTCTATCAAAAACTTGTCCCACTGACTGCGTGGCGGATGATACTGCGCTAGACCCTGCTGGATTTCGGCCAACTGTGATCCTGACGCTTGCGGTAATCGTGACCGGTCGACCTTGCCGCTGGAGCCGACCGGGATCTGGTCCAGGATGGTGATCGGTGCGGGGCGTTTGAACCGGGGCAGCGACATCACCAGATGACGGTTCAGCAACGCCATCTCAAATCTCTCACCCACTTCGACAAAAGCAATCAAGTGTTCTGCTGTGGAGCCGGTTTTTGCAACGGTGACAGCGGCGCGGTGGACTTCGGGGAATTGTTCGATCACCCGTTCCACCTCCTCCAACTCGACTCGATACCCTCTCACCTTGACTTGATGATCGGCCCGGGAAAGAAACTCGATCGCCCCGTCTCTGCGCCGGCGTCCTAGGTCTCCCGTTAAATAAACTCGTGTCGGATTGCCGCACGCGTCACGAATATGATTGGCGGTGATAAAAGCCTGATCCGTCAGTTGGGGACGGTTCAGATAGCCGACGGCCAAACCGCGACCACTGACAACAATTTGCCCGACAATGCCGACCGGCAGCGGAGCCAATCGGTCGTCAACGATATCGATTCGAATCCCATCGATTTCATGTCCGACGGGAATGCGGCGTCGCGGGTCACATCGCGTGACTTCCATTGCCGTCACCTCAACGGCAGCCTCCGTGGGACCATAAAAGTTCCAAACCGTGCAGTCGATTTTCGAACGCACAAACTCCGGCAGATCGCTGGGCATGGATTCCCCGCCGCACCAGATTTGTCGGATCGATGTGCACTGGGCAAACCTTGGATGTGACGCCAACGCGCGGACCAGACTGGGGATCGCCGGCAGGATGGTGATGGAATCGCGAATGATTTGGTCGATCAACGCGTCCAATTCCAAATCAGATTGAACCGGCCAAATCGGCGTGGCGTTTTGATGCAACGTCGACAATACGATTGCCAGTGCGGCATCAAATTGATGTGACAGCAGCACCAAGACCCGATCGTCCGGCGTCAAAGAAACCGCGTTGCCACGCCAGCGAAGTGTGTTGGCGATCGAGTCGTGGCGAATCATCACGCCTTTCGGATTGCCGGTCGAACCGGAGGTGTAGA
>JAGQPO010000997.1 GCA_020426665.1 Planctomycetales bacterium | reverse complement strand
ACAATGGCGACGAGGTTGACGCCAAGGCTGACTTTCATATCCCGCCGCTGCTGCCTCCTTCGACGCCACCGGACAGCAAAGAACGCATGCACGTTGTCTGGACGATTAAATTGAAAGTCATCGCCAACTTGTTCCGCCAAGCCGAAACGACCTACATCCTGAACATCAAACCGTGAAACGATATAGAACCGGCCCGGAAACCGCTCGTCTTCAACATCGCGCATTCACAGTCGCAGATGCGGAAGCTTTTTTTGAACTCAACGGAAACACCGAAGTAATGCGATTCACCGGAGAGCCTCCCATTTCGACGCTTGACGCTGCCGAGCGGGCGATCGCCAACTATTCGGATTTCGATGACGTGGGATATGGTCGATGGGCGTGCGTTCTGAAAGAAACGCAGTCCGTTATCGGGTTCTGTGGCCTGAAGTACTTGTCGGATTTGGACGTGGTTGATGTCGGCTACCGATTCTTGCCACAACACTGGGGACACGGATTGGCGTCCGAGGCCTGCATTGCCAGTCTGGACTTTGGTTTCCGCACTCTCCGTCTGGACCAGATCGTTGCCTTCGTCATGCCAGAGAATGCCGCATCCATTCGCGTACTAGAGAAATCAGGCATGCGATTGGATTGTGAGTATGTCTACGACTCAATCGCCACATTGCGTTATGTTAAGCGCATTCAAGATCCGGCAGCACAAAGCGCCCGCTAATGCGGAAGATTGACGACGGAGACATGGCATGTGGTTGAACCAATTGCGGACCGATCCGAGTTTGTGGGCAAACGTTTCGTTCGCATCCACGAATTCAGATGACAGGGGAACTTTTGATGCAAACGAACGACAACGACTGCGAGTGA
Organism: Planctomycetales bacterium; assembly: GCA_020426665.1. Lineage (GTDB taxonomy): Bacteria > Planctomycetota > Planctomycetia > Pirellulales > Pirellulaceae > Stieleria. The sequence goes on along the minus strand of JAGQPO010000997.1, from coordinate 1,911 downwards.
TCCTGGAGCTCCAATATGATTGCCGCGAATCGGACCGTGATCTGGTTCGTTACTTGTTCACGCAAGAAATCATTGCGGCCGAAAACGATAGCTATCAAGGCTGCAGCGACGCATTGATCTTATCAGCGCTCTTACTGGCACGATTTCGAGACCCGGCCGACGTTCCGCTGTTCGCACGAGCAAAATTGGCGAATTTTGACACGGCGTGCGGATTCTCACCAGGTTTCATGATGATCGCAGGCGGCGGAACGTTGTGGATGGACCGACAAGGTAGCAGAATACTCGCAACTGGCGTCAGCCGAACGCAAGCAAATCGTCGACGCCCTGACAAAACACTAACCGCGCATCGGCGGTCGGCGTGGCGTGTAAAGACAGCAGTTTTCGGGACAGACGTCGTGCCAGGGTCCCAGCAGGCCTTCGGCATCTTTTTGGTCACGCCGACCGATGCGCTCTTCGACCAGCTTGCGGATCATCGATACAAATCCTTCATTGATACCCGGCGTCGCAGCGCGACTCATTTGGATACCACGCTGTCGACAAAGCTTTGCCGCTTCGTCGTCCAGGTCATACAACACCTCCATGTGATCGCTAACGAAACCGATGGGCATGACTACCAGGCGATCAATTTTTTGATTGTCATCCATTTCGGTGATCGCATCACAGATATCCGGCTCCAACCAGGGTTGTTGTGGCGGCCCGCTGCGACTCTGGTAGACCAATCGCCAATCTATAACGCCGACCGCTTCGGCAACCAAACGCGACGCTTCACCCAGTTGTTTGACGTAGTCACAGTTGTCCGCCATCGATAAAGGGATGCTGTGCGCGGTAAACAAAACAGTGGTGTCACTCGGGTTGGCCTGGATTTCGTCGAGGGACGCCTGAACGCTAGCGGCCAACGTCTTGATAAAATCGGGATGGTTGAATCCCATCCGCAGCTTGTCGACGATCGGGGCTCCTTCACCGACCTCTTCGCGGGCGGCGATAATGTTTTCGCGATACTGGCGGCACCCGCTGTAGCTGCTGAACATGCTGGTAAAAAATGCAATCGCACGTTTACAGCCGTCGGCCTTCATTTGACGAAGCGTGTCGGGAAACAATGGATTCCAATTGCGATTGCCCCAGTACACCGGAAGATCAATTCCGTTTGCCTGGAACTCGCCCCGGATCGCTTCCATCAGTTCCCGGTTCTGCTGGTTGATCGGGCTGACACCGCCAAAACTCTTGTAGTGTTCGGCGACTTCAAGCATTCTCTCATGGGGAACATTTTTCCCTCTCAGAACGTTCTCCAAGAACGGCATCACATCGTCGGGTCCTTCGGGACCACCGAAAGAAACCAGCAAGAACGAATCGTACGGTAAATCTTGATCAGTCATCGATGCGAATCATCTACGGATGGGAACGGGGCGAATGCCATATTCTCACCGATGGTCAACAGCGTGTCATTGGGGGGCCGAGGCGTTGGAGAGCGAACTCAGGCTTCATGGGCCGAGCTCAGGAAATTGGAATACACGACCCACGCAGCTCCCAGTGCGCCGAAAACTGCCATCCCGGCCCCAATCAATACTCCACTCATGGAATTACTTGTACCGCCGATGATGATTGGATCACCGGTAACCGTCAACCGCTGGCCACACTTGGGACATTGAACCTGTTTGCCGCGTGCCGATGTCGCCACTTTCAACTTGGCACCACAGCCACATCCGACCGTCATCTTGTCGGACCCGACTGTCGACGACATTGTTGCCGGCGCCGTGGCCGCAGACACCGCAGTTGGAGCACTCATTTGAGATGCCGCGCCGACGGCGAGCACTTTTTTACACTCGGGACACTGGACGCGCGTTCCGCGATGTTGCTCAGAAACGTTCAGTGTTTTTGCACATCAGGGGCATTTAATTTGCAGCGTCATCTAAT
>JAGQPO010000996.1 GCA_020426665.1 Planctomycetales bacterium | reverse complement strand
TTGCACCGGCTTTGCCATGTTGAAGTAGTTGGGTGAGGTGCGTTTAACGTACTCTTGCAGTGCTTTCAGCTCCTCGGTAGTCGCATCGCCTTCCACTGTGATGGTGTAGTTTATCGACTCGTAGCCCGCTGCGACTTCCTCGGAGATTCCGGGGAACCCTTGCAGGTCGAGTTGCCCGTGAGTTTCGATTTCCAGCTTCTTTAATGTTATCCCACGAGCCGCAGCATTGGCGAGTAAGCGTCTCTGAGCACGGTTGTTGGCGCTGGGGGTAGCTTGATGGGTTTCCTTTTACTCCTTGGAGATCCCATGATGACGCTTGATGCTTCCAACAAGACCCAAGTCTGGACCGACCGATTACGACGATTCACCACGGCGGGTTTGACTGTCGTACAGTTCTGCCAGCAGGAACAGGTTTCCGTTCCCTCATTTTATCAGTGGCGAAAGAGACTCACCCCGCGAATCGAAACTCAACACGACGGGAATCGTAGGTCGACAAAATCAACTGCGATTGCCCGTCGCGATCAGCCAGTCGCCTTTGCAGAGGTGCAAGTGCAGCACCGGGTCACTTCGGCAAAGGCACTCCTGCCAAACGGAGTGCAAATTTGCCTCGGCGAGCAACCTGAGATCATTGCCGTGATCGTTGATCGACTGATCCATCATCCCGGCCAGGGGAGTCAATCGGGAACAACAGAATGCTGAACTTCACCCACTACACCAAGATCTTCGTGCACACCGAGGCCACCGATATGCGAAAAGGTTTCTCGGGGCTTTCGGCGATCGTGAGAGAACGGTTCGAAGCAGACCCAACCGACGGAAGCTTGTTTCTGTTTATCAATCGACGAAGGGACCGAATGAAGTTGCTGCACTTTGCCGACGGCGGGTTCTGGCTGTACTATCGATTGCTCGAGGCGGGGACTTTTGAATCCTTGGCCAGTTGCGACGGAACTTGCAAATTGCAAATCGATGCGACTGAGTTGTCAATGCTGCTCTCGGGAGTATCGCTAGCAGCGTCTTCGAAACGAAGAAAACGTTACGCTGCCTAGCAAGTGAAAGTTTTTTCGCAAAAAATCCTTCCAGGCCCGCTAGCGCTATTGCGCTTTGAGCGGGCTTTCTTATCCTCTCTTACATGAGTGACCCAGCCAAATTATCGAAGCAACAACTGCTCGAACTTGTCAAGAAAAAGAACGAAGAGTTGGCGTTGTCGCACAAAGAGCTGGCTCAAGAAAAAGACATCAACCGCCAACTTGCCGAAAAGTACCGACAGCTCGAGAAAGAGTATCTCCAGTTGTTTCGCGAGAAGTTCGGACGCAAGAGCGAGCGTTACATCGCAGACCCCGATCAATTGCGTCTCGACTTTGGCGACACAGACGATGCAGCGGACTGTGCCGACGGGCTAGCCGAAGCCGTCGAAGAAGCTCAACTGATCCCTGCTCACACACGTGGTAAACGCAAGAAGAAGGCAACGAGTTTTCCAGCCCACTTTCCTCGCATCGAGAAAGTGGTTGACGTGGAACCCGAGCAGAAAGAGTGCCCCGAACACGGCGAACGAGAACTGCTTCCGGAGTCGATGTGGGATGTTCGGGAAAAGCTGGTGATCAAACCAGCCGTCTACGAAGTCCTTCGAACCAAGTACAAGAAGTATCGCTGTAAGAACCAGCCTGAGTGCGGTATCGCTTCCCCCGAGCGACCGACAGGTATCGTCGAAGGCGATAAATATGACACTTCGGTGGCGACTCACATCATCACGCACAAGTACGCCTATTTCTTGACGCTTTATCGGCTGCAGCATCTTTTTGCCGGCAGCGGCTGGATGCCTTCGCGCGGGCTGCTGCTTAACATCTTGCAAGGCAGCCACTTCGTCATCGAGCCGTTACCTTCGCAATCACTGGACGGAGCTAACACGTTACTTGGACGACGCTGAGTTACCGATGGACAACAACGAGTGTGAGCAGTTGATGCGTCAGGTTGCCCTGGGCCGCAAGAATTGGATGTTCGCCGGAAGCCTATCGGGCGGTCAGCGGAACGCAGGATTCCTGACCTTGACCAGCAGCGCTCACCGCAACGACTTGGATGTGACGGCTTACGTGAACGACGTGTTGAGGCGGTTGCTTGCCGGAGAGACAGACTACGAGCCGCTATTACCTTGGAACTGGGGAGACTCACACCCGGAATCGATCCGCGTCTACACACGAAAGGAGCGTGAGTAGAAAGCAGCAGGGAAACGCGTCGGTCGTCAACGCCGCCGCACGCTACTCCGCAACAAACACAAAGGCTTTAGCAGCTAACCGCTCAAGCTCCGCGGAACAACCCCAGCATTTGCAAAACCAAACAACCGTGGCCAGAGACGCTTACATTGGCGACGCACCCTACCATCATGCAAGCGTTGACCGCCGCCATTAGCAACTCCTGAGGATTCGGAGCTGTGTTGGCCCCTAGCAGTTGCTCAGGTTCGTCCGAGTCAATTGTGAAGGATTTTTGGATTTCAACTCCTCCCAATGAAAAGGAACTCACTTCGGCTTCGATTTTTGTTTGACCTTTCCACCGAGACGTTACACAAAAGTCAACCTTCCCTTTCTCTGGGGATTTGGTGACCGCGTCAGTGAAACCGGTGAGGTTGTCCACGCTGATTCCATTTACTTGGTTTGCCATCAATCTCTCTCAGTTCTTACAGTAGTTGGTTATGCCCATGGCAGATGCCATCAAGGACCGCTAGTTACGGCCAGCCATTACGCCTCCATCAACATCCCAGACAGCCCCCGTGACCCAACTAGACTTGTCAGAAAGCAGGGTTGCGATTACTTCTGCAACGTCGGCTGGTCGACCGACGCGACCAATGGGGTGAAAATCGTTGAAGCCTTGAAGTGTTTCTTCAATCTTGTCTGGATCGATAAATGCACCGTAGATTGGTGTGACGACTACCGCGGGAGAAACAGCGTTGACTCGAATCCCATGTTCGGCAAGTTCCATCGCCAGATGCTGCGTTAGCGAATGCAGCCCGGCCTTCGCCATCGAATATGCTGATGAGGGAGTCGCTTTGATTGCCTGTCTAGCCCACATGGAACCGATGTTGACGATAGAACCACCACCGTGCTTCTTCATGTTTCGGGCAACAGCTTGCGTTACGAAGAAAGTACTTCGATTCAGGTCGTGATACTTGTCGTAGTCCGCTTTGCCGTGCTCCAAGAACGGTGTTGGCTTGAAGTATCCCGCCGAGTTGACCAAATAGTTGAAATGCCGTGGGTCGCCATCAATTTGGCTGGCAAGTTCGTCAACTGCCTTCTCGTCGTAGAGGTCCAGGGAGACCGTTTCGACGGAACCGAATTCACTCAGTTCGTCTTTGGCTGCGGCCAACTTTTCTTGGTTTCTTGCAACAAGCATGACATCCGTTCCTTCTTCAAGGAGTTTTCGGGCTGTCGCTTTTCCCATGCCTGTTGAGCCGCCGATAATGATTGCCGTAGTAGTGTTAGTCATAATTTCCCCTGAACGCTACCTACCGATAGGTAGGTCTCGTGATTAAAAAAAATGATTAGCCTGCCGAGAGGAGCATCACTAAACGCCCCACAACTCCAGCAAGCTGTTTCGGACCCCCGTCGCAACGAGCGACAAGGAGACCACCTTCTAGTGTGGATAGCACCATTTCAGCTGTGCCAGCCACGTCGTTTTGTTCCGCGAGGGAACCGTCGTTAACGCCAGCCTCAATCATTTCACCGATGTGGCCGACACTTCGCCTCATGAACCTTCGCACCAACTCTAATCCTTCGTCGTCCAAGCTGAGCATCTCTGCCGCAAGCATGCCGCAGAGGCAACTCTTTTCGTGCTTCCCAGCTTCGAGGGTTTCGACAAACAGTCCGCAGAAGCGTTTGAGTTTGGTTTTTCCTGATGCTCGGGAAGTGGAGATGCTCTGAACGACTTTGTCAAAGTCAGCCACATACCTCTCCAAGAGGGCGTTTACCATTACGTCCTTACTCGCAAAATGGTGGTGAACGCTCGCTTTTCTGATTCCAACTGCGTCGCTCAGGTCCTGAAAGCTCATAGCATTCAGGCCATGACGCTGGATCAGGTCTTGGGCAACGTCCAAGATACGGGCCTTGGTATCGATGGTGGGTCTTCTCTCACTCATGCTTATAGACTACCTATCGGAAGGTAGCCTGTCAAGTCCTGAGCACAAATGTTTCAAGAAAGACGATTAGTGCCAAGGGAGAGGGGAATGCTGAGTGCAAAGAGGCTTGAAATCCGAGGCTCTCAGGGGTGTTTTGATGAGTTGCTACGTTGAAGAATCCAATCGCTTGAGTACTTGCGTTACGCGTGCCCGACTTACACGGAGGTGACGGGCCAGTTCCGCCCGTGAACTGACTTCACCAGAGTCGAGCAATGATTGGTAATATCGGGCCCGCTCCATGCCATTCGGACGAGTCTTCTTATGTTCGCATTTGGGCTTCGGAATGGCCGAAATTGGGTTCCAGGCGTAAAACTCGACTTTCGGCGATCGACGTAAGCTGTTGATACGAAAGGCCCCAAGTTCAACAAGGCCGTGTTCGCATAGAGTACGACTCGGGGAGTCGGCGAGGACTCGAACCAAACGGGGCTGCGGTTAACAATCACGCCGCATCGAGCATTGACTGCATCATCACGGCTGGCCAGTCGTCGAATTCTGAGCCAAAAAGTTCTAACCGTGTCTGGTTGCCCCGACTAGAAATCAAAACAGCTCGTCGCATGGATTTGTGGCGAGCTGTTTCTCGTTTGGTGGGTGCGAGTTACGCAAATCATGACGTTCAACTCAGTCAGTTCAAACAAGCGACACAATTTGGGATGCGACGAAAGCCAATTGCCCAAATCTACTGCCTGACAGGGTTTTAGGAAGTTCAAATCCAGTCGCCACTCGCGTGGTTCGTCAGCCTCGTTCGCGGCCCGCCACGGAGAGCTTTCGGCCAGCTGCGTGAACGCTTTCAGTCGTTCTCGCACGGGATTCGGTCGCCCTGTGCTGGTGGCGAAGAGACAAGCAGGAATCGAGCGTCGGACGTTGATGCATTGCGAACCAGATGAGACTTTCCTGCTGCAATGTGAAGACCTTCGAATCGCCTCACTTCACTTTCGAACCCCTCCAATTCGATCGTCAGAGTCCCGGCAAGGACGTAAAAGAACTGTTCTGCGGACGCGTGATAATGTCGCTTCTCTGACGTCCCGGGCGGCATCAGTTCTTCGATCACGCTGATGGCCGAAGACTTGAGCAAGTGCCAACCGCTGCATCGCTCTCCCCAAGTGTAGTGTTCACTGTTTTCTGCGGAAACAACTGGCACGGGCTTCCTCCACATACTTGACGTTCGTCCGATTGTACTTGCGACCGAGATTAGACGTTAGTATAAGTGTGTTTTCGTATCTACTCAATGGAAGTCACAAACTCAGATGTCATCAGTCAACCCGGCACCGCTTCAGCGAAGAGAGCGGAAGAAGCAGAATCGCATCAATCGCGTTCGCGATGTTGCACTGCAATTGTTCGTTGACAAGGGGTTCGATTCCGTGACTGTCGACGAGATCGCGGAAACCGCGGACATCGGTCGTGCGTCCTTCTTCAACTACTTCGCAACGAAAGATGCTGTTCTGCGTTCATACCACTTCTGGATTTACGATGAGA
>JAGQPO010000995.1 GCA_020426665.1 Planctomycetales bacterium | reverse complement strand
AACTCTCGTTTGCGTTAAGTTTGTCGAGGAATCTTTTCCGGCGAGAAAAATATGACGTCGTCATGGTTTATTGCCCATTGATGGGCGGTGTCGTGTTTGCCGGGATTCGGAAGCTGTTACGTCGCGATCCGCTGTGGGTGAATATCCAAGACAACCCGGCCGACGCGGCGGCGGCCAGCGGGATGATCCGATCCGGTCTGCTTCGTCGATTTGCCTCCGGTGTACAAAAACTGATTCTCAATCGGGCGGACGTTTGGAGTAGCATTTCACCGGATATGGTGGAGCGGTTGAAGAGGATTCAATCGAAAGACGTCCCGATTCATCTGTGTTCCAATTGGCTGACAAAGTCGCTTCGTGATTCGATCGACCCAATTCCGTCTAAGGTGGGACGCGTGATGCAGCAGCCGATCAAGCTGCTGTATTGCGGGACCATTGGAAAGAAACAAGGCTTGCTTCAATTTTGTGAGGCATTGGCCAAATGCGATCTTGCATTTGATTTCCAGATCCGGGGTGCCGGGGGGGAATCGGAATCGGTACGTCAATGGATCCAGCACCGCGGAGATTCCCGATTCCAATTCGGCGAACTGGTTTCTCATTCCGAGTTTATCGATGCGATCGCAGGGGCCGATTGGTTTGTCGTCCCGCAACTTTCCAGCGCCGGCGGGGCGTTTTTTCCTAGTAAGCTGATTCCGGCGATATCGATCGGGACTCCGATTCTGGCGGTCTCTGAAAACGAAGGGCCACTGTATCGAGAGGTGTCCGAGAACAAAATCGGATTGGTGGTGCCGTGGAGCCGAATTGAACGATTGGCCGACGAATTGGCCACGTTTCAAGATTCACCCGACGCGTTTTTCCAATTACAGACCAACTGCTTGAAGCGGTCGGCAACCTACGAAAGCAGTAACGCGATTGCTCATTTCGAACAATTATTGCAACAGCATGCGTTCGGTCTTCGCTCGGGAGCCGGCAATCCGATCGCTGTCACGCAATCCGACGGACACGTCCCATCCGTTAAACATTCTTAATTTGGATCTGGTCCTCCAAAACGGTTCGGCTCTCGATCATCATACCGTCATGTTCACCGCGACAATCACGACCGACGAAGCGATTCCCAACGCGGCGACAGTGATCTATGTGGCTCCGGATTGCACGGACAGCGCCGTACAAAAACGCGTACGTGGATTCATCACGGCGGGTGTCGATTTGGTCAGTTTCAGTTTTCGCCGCAATCGTTACAACAAAGGTTTTGTTCCGGAATGGCCCAACGTGGAGTTGGGAAGGACGACCGAAAAGCGATTGGTAGGTCGTCTGAAAATGTTTCTTCATGCATTGCGATTGATGATGCGGCATCGCGGTCTATTTCGCCGCGCGTCGGTTCTGTACGCTCGGAATCTGGATTTGGCCGTTTTAGCGTTGTTCGCAAAGTTCATCACGCGTTCGTCCAACCGTTTCGTGTATGAGGTGCTTGACGTCCATCCGGCGATGACGGCGCAAGGGGTTCGGTCGATCGTGTTGCGTTGGTTGGAACGCCGTGTGTTGAAGCGATGTGAATTGCTTGTCGTCAGTTCCCCGGCGTTCATTGATTGCTACTTTCAAACCGAACAGAGATATCGGGGAAAGTCGTTTTTGTTAGAGAACAAGTGGCCCTGCGATCAGATGTTCGCGCATTCCAGGAAGCTTTCGTACCAAATCGATGCGAGTCAGCCGAGATGGACGATTGGATGGTTTGGAAACATTCGGTGTCCCGAGAGTCTTAGGATTCTGGCTGAATTGGCCGATGCACTGCCACAGCGCGTCGTGATTTACATCCGTGGTTGTGCTTCGTTGTTGGGTGAAGAAAAGCTGATGGATGTTGTATCGGGGCGCGACAACATGGTTTATGACGGACAATATTGTGCCCCGGAGGAGTTGTCGGCGATCTACACGGGCGTGCATTTCAATTGGTGTGTCGATCTTTGCGGCGGAGATAACTCGAGTTGGTTGTTGCCCAATCGAATCTATGAGGGAGGCTATTTCGGCATTCCGGCAGTTGCACTTGCCGACCATGAAACCGGCCGAACCGTCAGTCGCCGAAAATTGGGAATCTCGCTTCCCTCACCACTCGGCGAGCATCTCTATGGGATGCTATTGGGGATGTCGGCTGATCAGTACGCGCAGTTGCGCGGCAAGGTTGAGGCGTTGCCGGTGACAGATTTCGTCGATCACGGTGACATCGATCGACTGATACGCACGGTCTGTCCGGAATTCGGTGCTGATCCAGGGAGGCGGAAGTGATCGTATGTTAAACATGTTGATCAACTATCGACAGCCACTGATTTCTGTATTTCTGACGATGGCGTTGGCGGCTGGTGTGTTATACGACACACGGTTTGCCATCTCGTTGGCAGCCTTGCGAGCGCTTCTTGGGGCTTCGGTGGTCGCCTGTTTGGGCGCGGTGTTCGTGGTGGCCCGGTATCCACAGCGGACAATCATGCCGTCGATTCTCTCGGCCTGGCCAATGCATTTGTTTACCATTTGCTTTGTCGGCGTGACGTGGTGTTTTCACAGCGGTGCACACCTTGGATCGGTCATCGCATACACGATCGTTGGATATGCAACCTATTTGTTGGTCCCGCTGTGCCTGTTGCTGGATCGTCGTCTTTTCGATGTCTTTATCCGAATCGTTGCCGTTGGAAGCGCGATTTTGGCGATCCCATCGTATGTTGGCGCGATGGGTATCGATTCGGTTGCCGGTGTATCGCTTAGCAATAAGTATTCGTATTCGAGTTTCTCTGGAATCATTGCCAGTGGCGGTGTGTTTGAACACGCTGAAGGGCACGCGATGCAAATGGCGGTCGGTCTTTTCTGTTGCATTTATTGTTATCGTCGAACAGGCAAATTGGCGGATGTCGTCTGTGTCTTGATGGTTGCTCTGGGGCTGCTTGTGTCGCAAGGACGCGGCGCGATCTTTGGCGTGGTGATCGCGGTTGCTTTTGGTTTTTTGCCGGATCTGGTTCTGCGGTCACGCGGGTTGTTTCTCGGCAGCCTCGCTTTTTGTTTGTTGTTTCCATTTTTGATTTGGCCACAATTGGCCAATATCCCCGGCGTGGCGAGTTACTTGAGGATGGAGCGAGGATTGTCCGGCCGTGACGTGGCATGGTTGTTTGCAATTTCGTTGATCGAAGAAAAGCCTTGGACGGGACACGGATTCGAATCGTCCGGCGAATTGTCCGAGCAAAGCAGGAAGCAACTTCGAAAAAGCGGTTATTCAGGCGCTGGGACGACGTTTCATAACACGTTTATTACGAAAACCGTTGAATTGGGAGGGATCGCTTCGGTTGTTTACGCGTTGTTGTATGTCGTTGCACTGGCGCGCATCTGCGGTTACTCATCATCGGTTGATCAGCAACGGTTGATTCGAAACGTCGTGATTGTCGTGCTGACCGCGTCGATTTTTCGAGACTACAATGTCGGCGGTGTTCGATCGACGGCAATGCTGGCGGGAATCTTCCTGGGTTTGGCCAGTCTCTGGCCTCTGGCCGACTTTCTGCGGCAAGCTTCGCAGGAGATGTCGGACGATTTTTTGAAAACGAAGTCGGTTGACGTACCTACAAATGCGGGTCGTGGCGGATCTTTTGCGCATCTCTATCGACAATCAGGAAGCTAGGGTCCGTCGTGTCAGAGAGCAGCCCAACGAAACAATTTGACCGCAGGCGCACGCCCGTCTCCGATACCGGACAGGAACAACATCCGCTTCGTTCGGCGGCGGCTCAGTTCATTAAGGAGTTGGTTTGGTCGTGCGTTCGGTTGAAGCCGACAAAGAGGCCGATTTGTTTGTACGCGTCACGCCGCAGCGGAAGTACGTTGTTGATGCAAATGATCAGTGCCAACCGCGGGGTAATGTTTAGCGACCAGCCGTTCGGAATGTATTCGATCAGTTCCGCCAATATCAATCGATTGCCGGTGTTTTCCTACAGCCAAATCGCTTGTCCCGACGAAGACGAGGCGGCTGTGCTGCGGCACTATTTTTCGCGATTGATCGATGGGCGAATCCGAGCAAACGCGCCGTGGAAGTTTTGGAGTCGTGACTTTCATTTTTCCAACAATCGCATTTGCTTAAAGATCACAGATGCCAAAGCGATGATTGATTGGTTCGACCAGCAATTCGATGTCGATACCGTCGTTTTAACTCGCCATCCGATCGCTCAGATCCTTTCGGTTGCCGACAACCACTGGTTTACGACGGGCAAGGGGCTGCTCCGGAATTCCGCGTTCGTCGAACAATGGTTGACCAGTGAACTGGAATCGATGTGCCGGGATGTCTATCGTGGAGGCACGGAGCTGGAAGGTCGAACCGTTGATTGGGCACTTGAGAATCTCGTGCCGTTGACGTTACTGCGTGATCGACCGAACTGGTTATTCATCGGTTATGAAGATTTGGTCCAGCACACTCCGGCGGTTATCGAATACCTGTCGTCGGAGTTGCTGTTGGATGATACGCATTCCATGGCCAAGCAGATTGCCCAGCCGTCGCGCTCGGTCAGACGGGCGAAGTCCGGTCAATTGCAACGCTCGATTGATCAGGGCAAGTCAGAGCGGTTGCTCGATTCGTGGAAATCCAGGATCGCCGCGGACGAGTTGACTGCTTGCTTTCGTATTTTGGAGCAGTTCGGAATCGACCTCTATCGTCCGGACAGCAGTTTTCCTGACCACCGGTGCGTTGGTCGCAAAGGGTTCGCCTGACAGCAATGCAGATCAATTTCTTGAACATCGAGTTACTCGTATGAGCCACGTCGCTTCCCATTCGACCCGTACGACGCTGCCGCGGATCGCTGTGGTTGGTTGTGGTGCGGCCGCCACAGAGTTCTGTTTTCCGGCTCTGGTCCAATACCCAGGTTTCCGGCACAGCGTTGTCGCCGTCGACAAGAACGACTCCCAGGCCCAAGCGGTAGCAACTCAGTTCGGGCTGGAAAACCATTGCACCGACATACAGCGATTGCCGTTTGCAGTTGACGCAGCCATTGTGATGACTCCACACCACCTACACGCTGAACAGTCCATACATTTTCTTAGACGCAGTGTACCGGTGTTTGTGGAAAAGCCCTTGGGAATGTCGGCCGACGAAGTCACGCGAATGGTCGACGTTGCCGAATCCAACGCGACAACGTTGATGGTTAACAATTGCCGTCGGCTGTTTCCGGCCTATCGTCGGGTGCAAGAGTTGCTGCAGTCCGGCGAACTGGGGGCGATCCAAAAAATCACGATCAGTGATGGCAGCCCGTTCGACTGGAACAGCGTTTCGGGGTTTTATCTTCGCAA
>JAGQPO010000994.1 GCA_020426665.1 Planctomycetales bacterium | reverse complement strand
AAACCAATCGCCGCTAGACAGTTGCTCGACCGATTCGGTGTAAGGAACCTGAACGGTGTAGGTTTGTTGTTCCGTGTAAGGAACTTGAACCGAGTAGTTCTGGGTGACAGTCTCGGTGTAGGGAACGCAAACTTCGTAGCTCTCGGTGCGAGTCTTTTGAACCGGAACTTGAACCGAGTAGGTTTGTTCAACTTGCTCGGTGTAAGGAACACAAACTTCATAGCTTTCGGTTCGGGTCTTCTGTACCGGAACTTGCACTGTGTAGGTCTGTTCGACTTGCTCGGTGTACGGAACCGTCACGGTGTAAGTTTGCGATTCCGTGTAAGGAACGCAGACCGTGTAGTTCTGTGCAACTTCGCTGGTCTTGGGCACGCAAACGGTATAGGTTTGCTCGACGTTCTCGGTGTAAGGAACGCAAACCTGATAGCTTTGCTCCACTTCGGTCGTCACGGGGACCTGAACGGTGTAGCTTTGCTCTTCCGTGTATGCCACGGGAACTTGGACGGTGTACGATTCCGTGCGGGTCCGAACTTCTGGGACACAAACCGTATAGGTTTGTTCACGCGTTTGCACCTTGGCAATTTGGCGTGTTACCGAACGCATACGAGTGCGTGTTTCGGTTTGGTAGGTCGTCGACGGAACCATGCGGGTTTCCGTCATCATTTGCGGTCGCATGACCGTCTGGGTCTGGTAGGTGACGGTGGGGCCACAAGCTCCACCGACCGCTACGGCACCGCCCGCGACACAGCCAGAGCCGCTTGTGCAGCCGCCGCAGTCACCGCATTGGGCGAAGACATTGGCCGCGAACAATAACGCGGTACAAAGTCCAGCAATGCCTCGAGAAAACAGTTTTGACATTCTAGGGAGTCCTCCAAAAAGTCTCACAGCCTGTGAGCCAACGATGGAATTACGAGAGAGTTTTTAACGGCTGCGTAGTTTGGGCTATGGCCCAGCCCCATGAATTTAGACCTGTAGTAACTCCTGTCAACAATTCGCCACGCACAGAATGCGCAATTTGCGAATATTACCCAGGCGATCTAAATACGTTCACTGAAATCATAGCCTTTGACCAATCGCCAGTCGGCCCAACGAGGACCAACTGCTACAACGGTTCAAGGCGAAAATCCCCGACATTTCGCGCATCAAATCTTGTTTTCGTTCAAGTTGCCGACGCAAAGGAGCCGAAAGCATCGCGTGATTTACGCGAATACGGTTTTACGGCAGCAAGATTGTCGCACCAGCTGCGGAACACCGACATCTGAATCAGCACGAGTACCAAAACTGGGTGAATCTCAAGCCGCTGTGCTCGTTTCGACAACATTCCTGTTGTTCATTCCGCTGGCCGAATCGATCCATTTCGCTCCGCGGCGGAGTGGGCCCAACGAGGTCACGGCTATCATTTGATTGACGCCCACCGTGACCACCGAATGGGTGTCGAACGGTTTCCAATGGCTGCCGAGTTGTTCGATGGTTTTCGCGTGCGTGGGCTTCGAATTCGTTGAACACGGTTTCAGGGTGGGAGAACGCCATCATTATCTTTTGGTTATGGGCGGAAGATCCGACCGCAACCTGGGGTGACTGGCATCTTTAACGGTTTGGGAAGGAACGCGAAAGAATTGGTGGGGTTCAAAGCTGGCTGATCACGCGTTTTCTCGTATGATTCTTGGTGAAGGAGTGCCGATGAACACCTAACCATGGTTTAGGGTTTCATCGATGAGTTTCCCCCGAAGCGGCGCCCGACCTGTCGCTTCGACTCGTTTTTTACTGCGTGGTCAGAGGCGTCCCATGACTCGATCCACTTCCGCTTTGGGCACAGATAGCGGAGCCGGCAATGCCGGAGAAGCTCGCGAAGCGATTCGGCTGATTTGCGTCGGCCCGGTGGATACGCTACCGCGGGAGTTCTCGGATGACCAAGTGCTTTCGCTTGATTCCTCCGCCACGGTCTTGGATCAGCTTTCCAACCCCACGATTGAGGGCGTTTGGATCGCTCGCGAGTTGCTGCCTGAACTCGGCGAGTTACGCGGACTGTGTCAAAGCGGATTGATGCTTCGCGACCTGCCTGAAGGTGCGGCGCTGCTGGACCAGAAGATTCGCGTGTTGTGGGCAAACCGGCGACTGAAGAGCTGGGCCGGCAAACTGGAGGAAGACCCCGTCGGCGAGACGATTTATGACTTGTTGGGAAATCCCGACATCATGGGATCCGATCTCTGTCCGTTTCACACGGCGTTATCGACGGGCGAAGAAAGCAGTGGCACTTTTCAAACATCCGACAACCGTTTCTTCCAGGTCCGGGCGGCACCGGTTGGTGACCATTCGCCGGCAACACAATTAGTCGTCACCGTAGGCGACATCACCGAAGAGATCCTGCAACAACAAAAACTTGCCGCGATCCACCGAGCGGGACGCGAGTTGGCCGATCTGCGGCCGACCGAAATCTACCAGATGGGTGTCGACGAGCGAATTGATTTGCTCAAGGACAACATCCGACACTATCTGACCGACCTGTTGAATTTTGAGGTGATCGAAATTCGATTGCTTGAACAGGCCAGCGGAAACTTGGTGCCATTGCTTAGTGTCGGAATTGATCAAGAAGCGGCGGACCGAAAACTGTATGCCCACCCACAAGGCAATGGGATCACGGGATACACGGCATCCAGCGGAACCAGTTACCTGTGTTACGACGTCGTTAACGATCCGTTGTTCATCCCCGGTGTGGCCAACGCACGCAGTTCGTTGACGGTTCCGCTGATATTGAACGACCAGATCCTGGGCACCATCAACGTTGAAAGCCCGGAGGTCGCGGCATTCAGCGAAAGCGACTTACAGTTCTTAGAGATTTTCGCGCGCGACATCAGCTTTGCACTCAACACGCTTGAATTGCTGGTCGCACAAAAGGCGGACACAGCACAGCAGAGCTGCAATGCGATCCACAGCGCCGTCGCGTTACCGGTCGACGAGATCTTGAATGACGCGGTCAACGTCATGGAAGATTACATTGGGCACTCGCCGGAGATGGTCGATCGAATTCGCAGGATTCTGAAAAACGCACGCGACATCAAGCAGACCATCCAACAGATCGGCCAACGGCTGACGCCGCTGGAAGCCGTTCCGCCCGGCGTGTCGTCGGACGAACATGCATTACTTCGCGGCAAACGCATCCTGGTCGTCGACGAGGATGGTACCGTGCGTGAAGACGCACACACGCTGCTGGAACGTTACGGATGTATCGTCGAAACGGCGCGCGGCGCGGACCAGGCGGTGCTGATGGTTCGCGACGCCGGGGAAGACGACAAATACGACGTTATCATCAGCGATATCAAACTGCCCGAGCACAGTGGCTTCCAGCTGATGATGCGTTTAAAGGAAATCATCGATCCGGTGCCAATGATTTTGATGACAGGCTTTGGTTATGATCCCGGGCACTCCATCGTCCAGGCGCTTCAAAACGGATTGCATCCCAAGGCGAGACTATTCAAACCGTTCCGGCTGGATCAATTGATCGATGTTGTGCAAACCGTCTTACAAGCCGGCGGCATCGCGCCCAAGTCGGATGCCGATGCAATGAATGACGAAAGTCAAACCACCGTCGGGCAGATGCCTCGCTGACGACTCTCTACACCAAAACTCTCTAAATGGGCGGCCGCGTCCGAATCACGTTTTACAGCGAGCGGGGAGTGGCGTAAGGATTCATTCGATCCCCGGTCGATTGCGAAACTTTGCAGGCGGCCTGATCCACTCGCAACAACGAGGGATCACGTCGATCTCGGCGATCGTATTCGGGGTCGATAAAGCTGAAATCACCGCCGGTGGCAATGTTGCGAATTTGTTGGCACAGCGACTGGGTCTGGTTCATGCGGTGCGTGGATCGCAATCGCCCCAGTTGATGGTCGCGATAGGCCAGCGGAAACTCCGTTGGCCCATCTTCGGTTCGAACAGTGATAACCACAAAGTGCAAGCAGTGGAAACAACCCTTGGGACGAATCGATTCGACTTCGACATCAATGATCGATGCACAAGGCAATGTGTAAGTTGCGAAATCGCCTTCCATGCGAACACCTGATTCGGAGACATCGATCAGCATGACGTCTCGGGCGGTGTCCAACTTGGTTGCGCTCCAGTTTTCTCGCGGCACCCATTCGACCATCCGCGCCGAATCAATCCACGACTGCTGCGACCGGCCACACATCCTCCGACGACAACTGCGACGAAGTCTCCATACCAACAACTGGTTCATCGGCCATTCTGGATAGGTTCCGGCCCAAGAAACCTGGGCAGCAAACGCAACGGGGATCGCGACGGCTGATAGCAGCAACACTTTGCCCGAGCCGACCAACGCAACCAAAGCGAGAAGCGGCATGAACACCCCTGCCAACACGACCGGGATGATCATCAGCGATAGATTCAGCAACAGTTTCCAGCCCAACGTCAACACTCGCCCGCGGTGCGCGTCGTCGACAGGCTCGATGCGGGCAAGATGATGCATGGGTTTGCGTCAGAGCTGGTTTGCGGAACTTCAAAACGGTCAATCACCCAGAGTAACGAAAGCCCGGCTCGTACCCAACGCTTTTTTCCTGAGCCGCGATCACTTCTTGCAACGGTCGTTCCGATTAAACCGCGTGTGCGCGGCTGTGAGATTGGAGCGGCGATACCGCACCGGGTAGCGGAATTCAGCCAGAACTTCCAAGATGGAGCCCGACATCGATTCACATCTCACCGCGATGCCTGCAGGGTAATCATGGACCTTGAAACACACGCCCAACAACTGGTCGAACTGCTGTCCGAAAAGCGAGTAAAACTGGTACTGGCAGAAAGCTGTACCGGCGGGCTGGTTTCCGCCGCGCTGACCGCAATTCCGGGCGTCTCCTCGTGGCTGGCCGGATCAATGGTGGTTTACCAGGAACAATCAAAAGTGTGCTGGTTGGGTGTGGACCAAGAAACATTGGCCCAGCA
>JAGQPO010000993.1 GCA_020426665.1 Planctomycetales bacterium | reverse complement strand
AATGGATTTTCTGGCCGACATCTGGGTGACTTGCCCGGTGTGCGCCGGCAAACGATACAACCGCGAGACACTGTCGGTTGAATTCAAAGGCGCATCGATCGCCGACGTCCTGGAAATGGATATCTCTCAGTCGCTTGAATTGTTTCAAAACGTCCCCAAGGTCGCCGAGAAACTTCAGACGCTGGTCGACGTCGGCTTGGAATACTTGAAACTGGGCCAACCCTCGCCCACGCTTTCCGGTGGCGAAGCACAACGGATCAAACTGTCGCGCGAATTGAGTAAAAAGGAAACCGGAAGAACGCTTTACGTTTTGGACGAACCGACCACCGGTTTACACTTTGCCGACATCGAATTGTTGCTTCGCGTGATCCATGGTTTGGCCGACCGCGGCAACACGGTCGTGATCGTCGAGCACAACATGGACGTTATCAAAACCGCCGATTACGTGATCGATATCGGCCCCGAAGGCGGCGCCGGAGGCGGTAAGATCGTCGGCGCCGGACGGCCCGCCGAGATCGCGACAAACATGGACAGCCACACCGGGGCGGCACTGGCAAAATCGATGGGCATCAAACGCCCGAAGACGACGGCCAAGCATGCCACACACACCCCGCGCAAGGTCACGCTTGCACCTCCGCCGGAAAAAGCCAAAACACACTTGGTCGTCCAAGCGGCGTCGGAACACAATTTGAAATCGGTTTCGGCAGAAATACCACGAGACGCGATGACGGTATTCTGTGGCCCCAGCGGCAGCGGAAAAAGTTCGCTGGCAATGGATACGATCTATGCCGAAGGTCAACGCCGGTACGTCGAATCATTGTCTTCGTACGCCAGACAGTTTATCGGCCAAGTCCAGAAACCCAAAGTTGAACGGATCGAGGGGTTGTCGCCGGCCGTTGCGTTGGAACAAAAGAACCTCGGCCATTCGCCGCGCAGCACGGTCGGCACCGTTACCGAGATCTATGATTACTTGCGGATTTTGATGGCGCGACTGGGAACGCGCCACTGCCCGGATTGTGGCAAGGAAGTTGGAACGCAAACTCCGGATCAAATCGCAGAGAAAGTCTTGGCGATGCCCGAAGGTACCCGCGCTTTGTTGCTGTCGCCCATCGAAGTGACCGCCGGAGAGGCATCGATTGATACCTGGCAATCACTGCGCAGCCAAGGTTACCAACGTATTCGAGTTGACGGTAAGACAATTTCACTCGACGAAGCCGGGCCTCTGGATCCGCGCAAGCGACAATCGGTAGCGGTGGTGGTCGACCGTATCGCCATCAACGACGAAGAACGCTCGCGGATCAGTGACAGTGTCGAACAAGCTCTTTCGTTAGGGATCGGAGTGTTACAGGTTGCAATTGCCGACCCAGATCGCGAAGAAAAGCATTGGGACGTGATCACACACAGTCAACATTTGGTCTGTGGTGATTGTGGCCGTTCGTTCCCGACGTTGACACCTCACCATTTTTCATTCAACAGTTCCGTCGGTTGGTGCCCACAGTGCGAAGGACTGGGGAAGCAGACCGGCACCAATCCAGCAGCGTTGATCGATTCGCCGCGCAAATCGCTTGCCGAAGGGGCGTCGTTACTTTGGCCCAGTGTCGACCAGGAAGTTTCATTGTGGTTACTTCGCGCTCTGTCCCGGCAAACCGGAATCCCGATTGATGTTCCCTACGAAGAACTGACGGCGACTCATCGAAGGATCTTGTTTCATGGTCTCGGCCAACGGTGGATCGAAGTCCGACACGGTGATGCCAAACCCGAATCCAAGTCGACGGTGAAGCTGTTTCGATTCCAGTTCAAAGGTTTCTATCCGGCGCTGGAGGAGGCTTCACGATTGACGCCGGGGCTGCGCGGTAAATTGGAACAATTTGTCGACGAAATTAACTGCAGTGCCTGTGACGGATCGCGACTTCGCGAAGAAGCCGCGGCTTGCAAGTTCCGTGGCTGGACGATCACCGACTTGGTCCACATGCCGTTGGACCGTTTGGACGCGGTCGTTTCGGATTGGAAAATGGACCGCCGTGAAAGAAAAATCGCCGGCGAACTGATGCGTGAAATCAAGTCGCGTGTCCGATTTCTGCTGGACGTGGGGCTGAATTACCTGACGTTGCACCGCGGTGCGGCAACGCTTTCCGGTGGCGAGGCCCAACGAATCCGATTGGCGGCGCAACTTGGAAGTGGCCTTTGCGGGGTTCTGTATGTTTTGGATGAACCGACGATCGGGTTGCATCCGCGAGATAACCTGCGGTTGCTTTCGGCTCTGCACCGGTTGCGAGATCTGGGCAACACCTTGCTGGTCGTCGAACACGATCGCGACGTCATCGCAGGCAGTGATTACCTGTGCGACTTCGGACCTCGTGCCGGTCGCCACGGAGGACGCATCGTTGCCGAGGGGCCACCGGCAAACCTTTCGCCGATTGAAGATTCGGTGACGTCAGGATACATCAACGGAACGAAACAGATTCCGTTGCCCGCGGTTCGCCGCCCGGTCACAACGACCAATGGCCAGCCACTGGTTAACTTTTTGACCTTGTTCGGCGCCTCGGAAAACAATCTTGAAAACGTCGATCTGAAATTGCCGCTCGGTGTCCTTTCGGTTGTTACCGGCCCCAGCGGAAGTGGGAAAAGCACGTTGATCGAAGGGACGCTCTATCCGATCTTGGGAAAACGATTGCACCGGTTAAGAATGAAACCGGGACGCCACGAAAAGGTCGAAGGACTCCGGCACATTGATAAAGTCATTCAAGTCGACCAATCTCCTCTGGGAAACACCCCCAGCAGTAATCCGGCAACATACACTGGTGTATTCGACATGATTCGAAACCTGTTCGCTTCGATACCCGAAGCGGCAGAACGTAGATTCACGGCCAGAACGTTCAGCTTTAATGTTCCAGGCGGACGCTGTGAAACGTGCGAGGGGAGCGGTCAACGTAAAATCGAGATGCACTTTTTGCCTGACGTTTGGGTTCAATGCGAAGAGTGCCAGTCGAAACGATACAACGACGATGTTTTGGAGATCAAGTATCACGGCAAATCCATCTCCGATGTCTTGGCGATGCCTTGCGGAGAAGCGGTAGAATTGTTTGCGTCGGAACCGCGAATTGTGCGTGTTTTGCAGACTCTCTGTGACGTCGGCCTGGATTATGTCACGCTCGGTCAATCGGCACCGACGCTTTCCGGCGGCGAAGCCCAACGCGTTAAATTGGCATCCGAGCTGGCACGCCCCGGCACCGGACAAACGCTTTATCTGTTGGACGAACCGACGACCGGATTGCACTTTGATGACATCGCAAAACTGATTGATGTGATCCAACGACTCGTTGATCTTGGCAACACCTGTGTCGTGATTGAACATAACTTGGATGTCATCAAGTGTGCCGACTGGGTCGTCGACATGGGGCCCGGTGCGGGAGTCGACGGGGGTAGAATCGTCTTCGAGGGAACGCCGGATGAATTGGCCGCCACGGCGTCCAAACCACAGGGTAAATCCACGGTTCCTGTTTCCGTGACCGCGCCATTTGTGGCCGATGCGCTGCGTGCCGCGCGAGCCCCGTCTGAAGTTCCAGTCCAATGCGTGGCCGAATTTTCGGCAAAAGATTTGCGAATTGATTCGCCCGATGCATCAAAAACAAACACGAAATCCAACACAAAGCAGGCACATAAAAACAACAGTCACTCTAAAGCAAAGCCGCCGAAGCGAAAGCGGCGATCCCACGACGAGACGACGATCTGGAAGGTGCTTGGCCGCAAATGGCACTCCATGCCGAAAGGGTTCGACGGCAACGCCCAGCCGGATTGGCCGATCAAACTGCCGGATCGATTGTTCGAGCAAATCGAAAAAATCGGCGGTGAAGACTGCTTAAGAATGTCAGCTGCCAATCGCGTCGATGTCGTGGGCGCCGACGGGGATGTCAAACTTTCGATTCGAACCCGAGACTTGGACGCTGTAAAAATCGTGGCAACTCAAGGGATCAATCCTGGTGAGGAAGACGATTTGGTTGATGCGAAAATTACGGTCTCTCGCGATGATGACGTTACCACGTTGGCCATCAATCGGCTGGGACAAGCCACGAAGCCCGCGTTGCGGCGGTTTCTAAAACGAGCCTTGTCGTCGTAAGCTTGCGTTAATCGCTGACCGCTGCCGCTGTGACACCCACCGCCAATGACTCCTCCAGTTACCGCTTTTGATCTCGCACGATGTGAACCGTCGTTACGGATCATGGTTGAAAGTGACGCGTGGGACGACCGTGTGGAAACGCAGGTGCGATCTCAGGTCGGCCGCGAGCTGGCCGCCTTCGTGATTGCGACGGCTGCGCTTCAAAAAAAAGCACGGTTAAAACTCGGGCATGGGATCTGGTGGTGCACCGAACGATCCCTCAGTCAGGCAACCCCACATCAAGTGGCCGCGTTAAAAGCACGATGGATCGGTTCGGCAAACGTGTACGATCTTTGTTGTGGGATCGGTGCCGACACACTTGCATTTGCGAAAGCCGCCACGCGGTCCGATCAATCCGTCACCGCCATCGACCGTGATCCGGTGATGGTTGCAATGGCCACAGAAAACGTTCGGCTCGGACTCCAAGATCCTGGCACGGCTGTGCGTGTGGAATGCGAAGACGTCGCCAAAAGTTTGGTTTCCAAGGATTCACTGGTGTACCTCGATCCCGATCGCCGTGACGATTCCGGGCGTAAGGTGCGCCCCCAAGACTATTCACCGCCCTGGGACGTGGTCCAACAGATCGTCGCCCGCTGCGACGCGGCGATCGTCAAATTGGCACCCGCTGCCGAAATCGAAGATCAACCCGATCAACATCGGGTTTGGATCTCGCTTGGCGGAAGCGTCCGCGAGCAATCACTGTTGACGGGAACAGCAATTGATAACGCCAGCGGTGACCTAAAAGTTGATTTGGCGAAAGTCGAAAGATCCGCAGTCGTGATCGGTAGCGATGGAACTGCAACAACCTTTGCCTGTCAATGTTTTGCCGACAGCGTTCGACAGGCCGAGACCCCCGAACAATTTCTGATCGATCCTGACGCCGCGATTCGCGCCGCAGGTCTGACCGCATCATTTGCCGAGCAATTTCAGTTAAGTTGCATCGGCGGCCCGGCAGGTTTCTTGACGGGAGCTCACCAGGTTGATCAGGCTTTGGCGGTCTGTGAATCCGTGATCTGGAGTGGTGCATGCGATGATCGGAAGTTGCGCAAAACGCTCCGCACACTGGATTGTTATCCGTGGCGAGTCAAAACGCGCGGCGTCGCGCAAGATCCCAATGTTTTGGAAAAGCGATACCGCAATTGCGGTCAACGTCCCGTCACCCTCTGGATCGGCAAAGCCACTCGCCGCCAATTCGCCGCACTCACCGTCTCTTCCTAAAAAAGGGGAAGGGGGTAATAGTGTTCGGCACAAGATTTGCG
>JAGQPO010000992.1 GCA_020426665.1 Planctomycetales bacterium | reverse complement strand
GGTCTTGACTGGACGAGAATTCGTCTGGGGCGGGTGTGTTCTCAGCGTCACCTTGATTCGCCTCTTCACGTCTCGGATCTCTTCGCTGGCGGCAGTGGAACCGGATTTGTTGGCGCACCTTGTTAATCGTAATGGCGCACAACAGGGGCCATAGCATGTCGTGATCGGTCAGTTCTAACTTCCGACTTTGGACACGTCGGAAGAAGGAGCGGCATGCCGATTGAACGATGTCTTCGGGCTCAATCCTTCGCCGTAATTTCTCTGGTAACCGGCGACCGGCTATTCGCCTCAAACGCTCGCCATATGAATTCCAAAACTGCAAGCAAATCGCCTGATCGCCCTCGAGTAAACCACGGACAGTCACGTTCCACTGTTCTTGCATCTTATTCAACTTGTTTGTCCACCGAATTCGTTTTTACGCTCACGAGTTGGGACTCGAGCAAAGAGCTGTATTTGAAATTCCTGACACAGCTTTCGTTAAGTAACCAACAGAGCCACGCAACAGAGTAGTCAATGTGCCATTGCCCAGCCCGAAGATCTCGTCGCAGTTTACCATTCCACCGAGTATGATCTGACGGAAGACAAGAGTGCAAATATCTTGCGCGACATGATCGTGGTCCAACGCGGTGCCTTGCTCTCAAGATCGTCGAAAACCGGAACCGGATGGATCGGCCCCTCCTTTTTACAGCAACTCGGGCTCGAAGGTCGTCAAATCTCCGAGCGTTGCTTCGATCACACAGCGCTGCTGAGTATGATTGCTATCGATATGTGCCTGTTGCGGGCAAGTTCCTGAAGGAGCGTTTTTACTGCTCAGTACTTCCAGTGTCAGTACATCGGCGACCGAGACAAGATCGCCTTCGCGAATCAGCTGGCGCTGTCCCTTAGTAAGCTGACGTCCGTTGACACGCGTTCCGAACTTGCTGCAGTCAATAATGAAATGTTGTTTCCCCTCGCGAATGATTTCCAGATGCTTGCGGCTAATTCTCAATGAGTCTTCTTGCCCCGCTTGGCTGCGAATCACAAAGTCGCAACCTTGTTGCCCGCCGGAAGGCTTTTTGCGCTGCCGTCCGACAGACATGAAGCAGAAGTCTGTCGGAGGCGTATAGCAGAACGGTGTGCCAATGATCCGAAAAGAAAGATGCGACAGGGATTGGATCGGCATTGCCCGATCGTCCGTTGGATCCAAAAAATGCTCGAGTGCATCAAGCATGTCACGTGCAGTTTGATATCGGTCACCGATCGGCTTGGAAAGCGATCGATAACAGATTTGCTCCAGTCGCGGCGATACATCAGCTTGACTCATGCGAATCGGCTTTGGCGATCGGTTTAAGATTTGGTCGCTCAATTCGGCAAACGTGTTGCCCTGAAAAGGTCGCTTGCCGGTGACGAGTTCGTACAAAATTACACCGAGACTCCAAAGGTCGGCACGCCCGTCAAGATGGCTGTTTTTTCCCTGAATCTGCTCGGGCGACATGTACGCGGGCGTTCCGGTGAGTTCGTGGGGGGATTCGGTCAATTCATCTTCAAAGATTGCTAATCCGAAATCCGTAATCCATGCCCGTTGGTCCCGATCGATCAAGACATTGGCTGTTTTAATATCTCGATGAATCAAACCCACACCGTGAGCAAAGTGAAGTGCGCGAGCGCAATCACGAACAAGTTGTGCGGCTGTGCATTGGTGAACAGGCCCCCGACGTACCAGATCCCGAAGATTACCGCCTTCAATGAATTTGGACACCATAAAGGCGATGCCGTCGTCGTTTTGCCCCGCCTGGTAAACCGGGACGATACCAGGAAAGTCTAATCGGGCGACGCGACGAGCTTCGTTCAACGCAAATCCCGACGGGAGCCGAGATCGGCTGATGTCGGTGCGCAGGAACTTGATGGCAACCTTTCGGTCCAATTGGCAATCACGGGCCAGATAGACGACGCCGAATGCGCCCTGCCCAATCGGTTCTATTAATTCAAATCCAGGCAACGAAACCTTCTGCGTCCATCGTTGCTGATGCGTCGAATGGTCGTTCGGATCCCTCTCCGATACGTGCGACCCGACCTGAAAACTGTGACTTCCGCACGAGGTTGATCCGCCGCGGCGCGCGATCTGCGTTGTGGGCAGACTCGTGCGTTCCTGCCACCCGACATGGTCATTCGGGGTCTCCAGGTATTCATCGCCGAGTTGCTCACGCAATTGCTCTATGATGCTCGTACGCAGCGGTGGAAGACTTTCGACGAACAGCTGGACGGACGATTCGATGCCTGCCCGATCTCTGTATTCGAATTCATCCAAAAGCAGACGTAGTAATAGCTCGTCCGTCACATGATCGCCCGGCCAGTATTGGACGTAATAACTCAGATCGCGGGGACAGCCATGTTTCCATCGGATATGTTGATCCGCAAGGAGGACTCGACATAACGTTTCAGCGGCGACGTTTTTATCGTGAGCGAATTCCAGTGGATCACAATCAGGCGACCATTGATCAACGAAATCCCTGACGACTGACACCGAATCATCTCCATCAAGTAGACAGCGAATCACCATTTCCAACGGAAACGGCCTTCATTCTGCCCTCCATAACAACGGGTGTCTACACTTTGGGCAAGTTTCCGGGGATTAATCCATTGGCCTGTAAACATTTCGAAAATACGTCTGTACCCCCGAGTGTGTGCTCGTAAATTGACCGTTGCAGGTGGCCTGGAAATCCGCGAACGAGAGGAACAATCGATGAAGTTATTGACGTGCATTTTGGTCGTCGTCGCTTGCATTGTTTCCCAAGGGTGCTCAGACGATGTCGCAGATGAAATCGCAGTAGGTTCCGACCTGGTTTCGACGACAAGACAGTCGTCGATGCCATCGGCGGAAAAGCAAAAGAGCGTGACCGAACGGGCGGTCGCTGCGTTTGAGCAAGCGTTTGAGAAACGCAGGGCAGACAAGTTGCAGCGTCAAACTATCCGTATCGGGGACGCACCTCCTCCGTTGGCTTCGGGGAAAGATTCACCGTTGCCTCCTGTTTTGGCAAGCGAGTTGGAACTCACCGAGGAAGAGAGTCGGGCGATCCTCAGCCTGGTCAAGGCAATCGACAGCGACAATCAGAAGGATCGGATCAATGCACTGATGACACTGGAACGGGCCGGACCGAAATCCTGGCCGGCGAGAGACACAGTCGTCAAAGCGGCAAGGGATCAAGACTTCTATGTGTGGACGCGGGCGATAGGCGTGCTGGGATCAATGGGACCGGATGCGACGCCCGCTCTCACTTCGTTGTTTGAAAGTTTTGGAGGGAAAATCAAGACCGATGATTCGGAGACGCCAGCTGATGACTTGCAGAAAATGTCCCAGGACCTGGCCAAGTCTTTGGGGAAGTCCTTGGGGCAGTTTGTCCAAACGTTAAATGAGAATCGGATTGAAACGTCCGATGAGTCCAGACGAGATTCAGCCGCAAGACGAATCGAAATTGTTAAGGCAATGTCCCGCATCGGGAATCGTAGTGTCCCATTTTTGGCGAGTGCGCTTGCCGACGAACATTACGGCGTGCAAATCGAGGCCGCTTCGCAATTAGGTCTTTTCGGAGCAGCCGCCGAACCGGCCGTCCCCGCACTTACTGATGCGTTGGCAGCGACCGACAGGCAAGTGAAGATTCGCGCCGCCGAAACGCTCGGGAAAATTGGACCGTCGGCAATCGATTCGGTTGACCCGATTGCAACACTACTACTCCAAAGCGATGACGACTGGACGCGGCGAGCGGCATTGACGGCGATGACGCAGATCGGTGGTAAATCAATTTTCATGCTCGGCGACGCGTTGGCAGTTGTCAATAAGAATTTTGCCGACGAGATCTTACGTGCTCTGGGCGGTCTCGGTGTCGAAGTGATCCCGACACTGGAAAAATCGCTCTACCAACGCGAAATTGACTCGCGCCTGCGCGATCAGATCGCGCGCACGTTGGGTTCGCTCGGGCCATCGAGTGTGTCGGCATTGGTTAAGGCTTCCCGCAGCGATGACGAAGCGATTCGCCGAGCGGCTGTAGCCGGATTGGCGGCCCTTCGCTGGGACGCCGCGCCCGACTTGTTGCCGTTGCTTTCGGATCCCGATCTATCGAAATCTGCCGCAACTTCGATTCGACGTTCTGAAGAAGCGATCAGCACTTTTGAAGATTTGATTCTTGAGCACCCAGACTTCGAGGTCCGTATGTGGGCCGCAGAAGCGTACCGGCAGGTCAAACTAAGTCGCTAGACCCTTTTACGTTGTCGTCGCATCACCAGTGGTTTCCGATGGCGGCGACGGCGGATGGCTCGGTGGATTCGCACTTTTGATCGCTACGCCCATCGTCT
>JAGQPO010000991.1 GCA_020426665.1 Planctomycetales bacterium | reverse complement strand
CAAAAGTCGAAGCCTGTTTGGAAACACTCGGCCGTGGAGTCGGCAAGGTGCACATCATCGACGGACGACTTCGGCACTCACTACTTTTGGAAGTCTACACGTCGGAAGGTGTAGGAACGGAAATCTATAAGTAAATCGAAACGCGAACCAGTCGCACCCTGGTCGCGGTTTTTGCACTTTTTCATCCGGCATCATGCCGGCTAAGAGAGTTCTTTTTCTCATGCAACACCTCTTAACGCTATTCGATATCAGTCCCGACGACTTGCAACTGATCCTGAAAACAGCGGGCGTCGTAAAATCCAAGCTGATCGCTGGTGAGCGGCCCAACATCCTGAACAACAAAGTTATCGCATTGCTGTTCGAAAAGCCTAGCTTGCGAACACGCGTCAGTTTCGAAACGGGGATGGCTCAAATGGGAGGCGCAAGTTTGTTCTTGGGGTCAGATGTCGGTTGGGGGAAACGCGAATCTCCGTCGGACTTCACACAGGTTCTGGGGCAATTTGTCGATGCCGTTGTCTGTCGCGCCAAACAGCACGCGCAAGTCGAATTGTTGGCCAGCTTCAACGCCATGCCCGTGATCAACGGATTGACCGATCTCTGTCACCCCTGCCAGGCGCTTGCCGATGTGCTGACCATCGGTGAAGCATTCGGGTCATATGCCAACAAGCATCTCGTGTTTGTCGGCGACGGTAATAACGTCTCTCATTCATTGGCGCTGATCTGCGCCATGCTGGACATGAAGTTCACGTTGGCGTGTCCCAGCGGTTACCAAATGGATGCGGATTGGTTATCCAGGATCAGAAAGGCTTACCCCAAAGCTGACATTCAAACTTTGCACGACCCCGCGGCCGCCGTCAAAACCGCCGATGCGATCTATACCGATGTCTGGACCAGCATGGGGCAGGAGGCCGAAATGGCTGCCCGCCGCCAGGCGTTTGCGGATTTCCAGTTGAACAAAATGTTGATGGATGCCGCTCCTTCATCGGCCCGGGTGTTGCATTGTTTGCCGGCCGTTCGCGGCGAAGAAATTACGGACGATGTGATCGACGGCCCGCAAAGCGATATCATCCGTCAATCCGGGAACCGAATGCACGCACAGAAAGGCTTGCTTGTCTGGATGCTGGCTACCGATTGGATCACAAAGAACGTTTCCTGAACTACGTCAAACCCCCATTGAAGCTTTGCCATTCATGCGACCCGACAATCAATTACGTCCCGTCGAGATTCAACTCGGCTACCTTGCCCATCATCCGGCCAACGTCCTGTACCGGTCCGGAAACACGATGGTCCTGTGTACTGCTTCGGTTGAACCCAGTGTTCCGCCATGGATGGCAGGCAAAGGCAAAGGCTGGGTGACGGCCGAGTACAACATGTTACCCGGCAGCACGGTTCCTAGAAAAAGCCGCGAACGCAGCAAAGTCGACGGTCGCACCACCGAGATCCAGCGTTTGATCGGACGATCGCTACGCGCCGTTGTTGACCTGAATGCTCTGGGCGAGCGTTCCATCGTCGTCGATTGTGATGTGCTGCAAGCCGACGGTGGAACCCGAACGGCATCCATCACCGGCGGTTTCATCGCGCTGGCCAAGGCCATCCAAAATGAATTGCCGGATGCAACGATTGGCCAGGGACCGCTGCGCGACAGTATCGCCGCGATCAGTGTCGGAGTCGTTGCCGGGGCGGTCAAATTGGACTTGGACTACGAACTCGATTATGCCGCCGACGTTGATATGAACGTCGTCATGACGGGAAGCGGTAGATTCGTCGAAATTCAAGGGACTGGAGAAGAAGCCACCTTCGATGACGACCAATTGTCCGCAATGATCGCGATGGCTCGTCATGGCATTTCCGAATTGACACAACTGCAACGCGACCTGCTTGGTTGAACACAACGTGTACCGTTCCAAGATCAGAGCCGCATCGAAGTCTGCGATCCTTGAAGCGGCGCGTTTTTTGGCCGAAGGGAAATTGGTCGGTGTGCCGACCGAAACGGTTTATGGCTTGGCCGCCGATGCGACCAACCCGATCGCCGTGGGAAACATCTTCGCCGCCAAAGGCCGACCCGCCAACAACCCTTTGATTGTCCACGTTGATTCCGCCGAATCGGCGTTGCGTTGGGTGTGTCTTGGACCGTCCAAAGAGATGGCCGAAAAGTGGCGACTTGCCTGCGAGTTTTGGCCCGGCCCGTTAACGGTTGTTGTCCCCCGAGCCCCCGGTGTTATCGATCAAGTCACGGCCGGATCCCCGACGGTCGCCGTGCGCGTCCCAAGTCATCCGGTGATGCGATCATTGCTGCAGAACTGTGACTTTCCGATCGCAGCACCCAGCGCCAACCGGTCAAATTACGTCAGTCCGACCAACGCCAATCACGTCCAAGAGGGACTCGGCGATAAAGTCGCCATGATTCTTGACGGTGGAGAATGTCAATGTGGTCTCGAATCGACAATCATTCGATTGGCCGCCGACGGTGTCGAACTACTGCGGCCCGGAAGCATTTCGCTAGAACAACTTGAATCCAAGTTCGGGTCCGTTTCGGTCGTCAAAGGAGTTTCGAAATCCAAAGCACTCGATACCAGTGACCGTGCGCCGATGCCGGCCCCCGGTATGCTCGCCAAGCACTATTCGCCATCAACACCGCTGCGAACCGCCGGGAATTGGGACCCCGCACAGATTCCTCCGTCACGCGTCGCACGCCTCACCTTTTTCCCCCTTCCCGATTCCCAGTCAAAATGTTTCCGATGGTATCGTTCGCTCAGTCAGACCGGTGACCTCGACGAGGTCGCCCAGAACCTTTTCACCGCCCTCCGCCAAGCGGACTTGACCGAGTGTGAATGGATTGTGATTGATCAATGCGACCGATCGGGGGTGGGGCGGGCGATTATGGATCGCATTGACCGGGCCGCTTCAGACCCTGCCAGCTAATTCTTAAATCTTTGCACGTTTCTTGGTTGCGACTGAAGATGCGAAGTAGAGTGTTGGCTTTTGCCCGCACCCCGCTTAAAAAGCAATCGCAATGTTATCCATCAAGTCAATGAGCCTGATCGTATTGGCAGCCGCAATCGTCCTGGCGCCCGATGCACGCGCCGAACTGACGACCAACGGCGACTTTGAAACGGGCGACACCACCGGTTGGACCTCCTTCGCTTTCGGCTCTCAAACTTTCTCCCTTACGACTGACGCCAAGTCGGGTTCATTTGCCGGCGAGTTATTCAACACGATTGAAGCAAGCCCGTTGGTCATCAAACAAGCCAACATTGGAGCGGGAACGGTCATTGCCGGCGAATTGTTGACCATCTCGTTCGACGCGAAGGGCGAGGGCACCAACGGCGGTGTCGCCTTTGCAGAATTCTTCTCTGAACGAGCCGGCGGTGGTGTGTCATCAAGTGAGATTCTCGGTGGCGCTCCCCTGGCACTGACAAACCAATACCAAAACTTTAGCTTCACCCGAGCAGCGGGTCCGGATGTTGGTGGCGGGGTCACGCTGCAATTCAACGCCGTGACCGGCGCAAACGCGGGCAGCACGTCACGCTTATTGATCGACAACGTCTCCGTTAGACGCGTCTCCGCGGTGCCCGAACCGGGGTCAACGATCCTGCTGGGGCTTGCCGGATGCGGGTTCCTGGTCCGCCGGCGTCGTCGCTGATTGACGTATCGACCGGAGCATAATGTTCGATCGTCACTGCCGTCTCTTTCATATCATCCGCAACCTTTGGCGAGACGCAATCAAATCGCTTTCCAGCTCGACCGAGCAGGATCGCGGGCAGGATGATCAGGTCACCAACCAGAGCAGCGACAAGCAACAATATCATCATCCAAGCGAATCGGGCG
The DNA here is from genome assembly GCA_020426665.1 of Planctomycetales bacterium. Classification (GTDB taxonomy): domain Bacteria; phylum Planctomycetota; class Planctomycetia; order Pirellulales; family Pirellulaceae; genus Stieleria. Next base: position 2,049 of record JAGQPO010000991.1, on the reverse strand, counting down.
GTCGGAACGAAATCGCTGAATGCAAACATGGCGAACCCTCCGCCACAGATCAATGTGGTTTGGATCATCGCCCGGCCACAATGGGTGTAAGCCCCAAGTACAGCATCTCGACGCGGTTTACCAGCCGCCAATTCTCGTTCAAAGTAGTTCAAGAAGTGAAGGGTGTCGTCGACCGCTATCCCCATCGCAACGCTCGCCGTCATGATCGAACCAATGTCGATTCGATGACCGCACCAGCCGAGTAATCCGAACAAAGTCATTGCCGGGAAAACGTTTGGAATCATCGACAACAATCCGGTCACAAATCCGGCGTGCACGATTGTCATGACGCCCGCAATCAGGATGAACGCGGTAACAAAGCTGGCGAACAGATCCGCCAATAACTGTCGCTGTATTTCATGCACCAGCGGCATCAACCCGGACGTCTCGATTCTCAATCCATCGTCGCCGATTCTATTCGCCAGTGTTCGCGCTAATAGGTCATCCAGGTCACTGACCAGACGGACATAATCATCTTTGCCAAGTGCACTCGTATAGGCTGTCGTACGCCAGCTTTCGATGCCACCATCCGATGTGTTGACGAAATTAAAATTGGCGACAATTGGGCGGCTGAAACCCATGGCCTGCGACGCAGACTGGACATCTGGATCGGATAGTTCCGGCATGAAATCTAAAGGGGATGTCACCGCATCGACTGTCGGCAGTTCGCGCAATACCGTTTCGATTTGACGTAGCGTTTCCATTTTGTCCAGCGCCGACTGATTCGAATGGGCCGGGAAACTTGCGATGACTTCGATCGGCACCATCGATCCGACGTTTTGCTCGATCCATGCATAGTCGGACAGCAAACGACTTCCTTGGCCAAACAGAGTTTCAATTCTTACCGACGCCTCCAGTCGCGACACGCCCAACCCCAGTCCGATCATCAGCAGACAGGCCGAAACCGAGACGAATCCTCCGTGCCGTTCGACCCAGGCTGTCAATTTGTGCCACACCGATGATCCATGCGAAGTGGAGTCTACCGGCCCAGTGATCGGTGCGTGATTTGGCCCCAACCACAGGACCGCCCCCGGCAAAAACGAAAGCAGGATCGCGACCGTCGCAATCACACCAATCGCTGCGTAAATGCCGAATTCGCGAACCGCCACTAAACCGCTGACCGCCAACGAACCCAGTCCAATTGCCGTCGTCGCGGCCGACAGCAAACAGGGCACCCAGGCGATCCGCAACGCTCGTCTGACGGCGGTAGCCGGCGAAGTTCTCGGTGCAAATTCAAAATAGTAATTCACAAAATGGATTCCGCCCGCAATCGCCAGCAATTGGATCAGAGGGGGCAGAACAATCAACAATGCCGTCATCGATCCCCCGCTGTAATGCAAGACCGACAGCGCGATTGCCTGGCAGGCAAGCGAGATTCCAAAAACCAAACATCCGGCGATCAGCGATTCAAGACAGAACACACACAAACAGAACGCCACGATCGACGCCAGTGGCGCGAATCGGTGCATCGTCGATTGACTCGCCTGATCGACACAGTATCCGTCCATGATCGGACCGGCCAGGTGCTGGTTTTCCATTGCCGCCCCGCAATGATGACGTGCCGCTGTGCGGATCAACGGAACCAGTCGACCACGCTGCTCCAATCCCGATTTTGTAAATCCGATCACCACACAGGTCGTTTGGCCATCCGGACCGATCAGAGTTCCGCACAGCCGACGCGTTGCTTCATCGGTCGACAGAGAAAGCGGAGCACCCGTCAGTGCGGCGTGCGTCTGTCGGCCACAGGTTACATGATGAAAAAGCCAACCATCCGGCCCCTGGAACCCCGATGCCTTGCGCAGGCTGCGCACAAACGTGTCTAACCGCGGATCGTCAATCCGACAGCCCGGCCAGCTGATCACAACAACATCCGCAGACCCAAATTGATCGCTGAATCGATCGTATTTTTGCCGCGGCGCAAATCCATCGTCGACCCAATCCAACGGCGAATTCGCGTTGCTCTCCAATGCGGTCATGGTTCCCGCTACGATCCATGGGCTAGCGATCACA
>JAGQPO010000990.1 GCA_020426665.1 Planctomycetales bacterium | reverse complement strand
AATTGGCATGTGGTGGGCTCCTGGCCTCCATCGAGCGGACTCGAAATAGGAATACCGATCCGACGCTTGTCCATTTTGGTGACTCGCGATTGATGACATCGGGGCTGGGCTGTTTGGTCGGACTGGCCATGATCCTGCTGGCCTACTGGCTGCCTTCGGAGGGTCGATCGAATGAGTGGAACACGATCATCGCCGTGTCGGGCACGATGATGTTTCTCGCCACGCCCAAGGGTGCGACAGCATTCGATTACCTTTCCTGGAAACCATTGGTCTACGTCGGACAGATTTCGTACTCGTGGTACATGTGGCACTGGCCGATCATCGTGTTGAACGATCTGGCGGGTTTATATGCAAGTACCTGGTCGGTCGCGGTCGCCGGGTTGCTCGCCGCAATCGGTTCTTACCACTGGATCGAACAACCAACGCGTCGCCGCGCGGGGATCTTACCGTGGTTGTTGATTGCGTTTTTGTTTGCGATGGGCCTGTCGCTGTTTTCGATCATTCCCCGTCCGATCCAACCCGCCGATCCGGCTCTCTACAAACCGACACGATGGTACGGAAGTTATTACAACGCCTATCCAGAGGGTGAAACGAGTGATTGGTACAAGAAAATCATCACCGACGTCGACGTTCCAAAGCGAGAGTCCGCCGTCGGTGACGCGTTTGAAAACGGCGGTTTGCGATTTGGCAATGCCGAAAAGCCCGAGGTTGTGTTGCTTGGTGATTCACACGCTACGATGTGGGCGCACCTGGTCCATCAGTTGACGAGTCAGCAAGGCCGATCAATTTCCGTGTGGGCGATCAACGGAGAAGATCCCTTTTTCGCCGAGGAAGATCCAAACGCGAACTCTGAATCGATAAAGTATCGATACGACGCGGGTCGTAAACGAATGCTCCAAGACTGGCAGCCCGAATTGTCCGTCATCTCTGTCCGATGGTCCATGCGAGATCCCCAGCGAGCTCGGCAGTTCGTCCAGTACGTCGCCTCCTGCAGCCGCAACGTGCTGTTGGTTGGTGTGACGCCGGAACTGCGGATCGGCGACGACAACGCCCGCGACTATCTGATTCGAAATGGTGTCATCCCTTCGGACGATAGCGTGTATTTCTTGCCCCGCGTGATGTCCGATGCGACATTGGAAGCGCCACGTTATGCCAAGTCATTGGCCGATGCGATCCCTAACGTGCACTATGTATCGATTGACCATCTGTACGAAAGGGGGCCGGTCGCCCGAGTACTCGTCGGCCGGTATTGCGTTTTTTTGGACGACGATCACCTGACCGATTTCGGAACGTGGATCGCAAAACCAACGTTGGAAAAGCAACTTGAAACGTTGTTGGGACCGTCCCGTCAATCTGAGAGACAAGGACAGAGACAGGGACAATGAACCTCAGCGAAAAAATTGTTCGCCGGCTTGAAGATTTCATACTGGCAGAGCGGAATTTGAAATCAGTCGGCAACATTCCATTCGAACACGATGGCAACATCGAATTAGCGTATCCGTACATCCGCGCCTCAAACCAATCACTTATAGCGGCACTTGGTGAGCTGGAACGGATCCTTGACAAGCCGATCTGCGAAATTCAATTCCTTGAGGTCGGATGTGGTATCGGGACCAAATGCGAACTCGCGCGGCTGACCGGGATGAAGGCATCTGGAATCGACCTATTGCCCGAATATGTCAACCTGGCAAAGCGAGTCTATCCGGATTGCACTTTCTCACACGCGAACGCGATGGATTGCGACTACACGTCCTTTGACGCGGTCTACTATCATGTCCCTTTCTTTAACGATTACTTGGTACAACAGCTAGAGGAGCGAGTGTTATCACAACTCCGCCTTGGTGCGGTGCTGATCGTAACGAGAATTTCCGAAGCGATGTCAGAAAATCTGAGAGGGGAGGCACGATCCCGGCACGGGTATTCCGTGCAGCGGGCAGCCGTGGAAAAAGACATCGGTCGTTTGATTATCCTACAAAAATTGAAGTAGCGTCAGCAACGAGGAGACTGATCGCCCGGCCACGCAGCACGCCGCCCCAAGTCGGATCGGCGTGCTGGTCAACCGAAACTCAGTGTGCTCTCGCCCTTCGGCAGGTCCACGCAAAAGATTGTCTTTCCATCGGCGCCGGCGAATGAGTGACTGGTCAACCTGGAAATCTTCGGTACCGATTGCAACGGTGTCTTGTTGCCGTTGTGCTCAATGAACGGTTGTTGTGTCACGTTGGGTACGGAGGCTGAGAACGTGAAGCCGTCGCAGCCCAGTGGTGCGCTCATGTTGATCGTACTTTCATTGACGCGCGTGATCGATGTCAATTCTTTCGCAGCCCAGTAGCGACCGATTTCGCTGACCTTCATCCATACGGTTTGGTCGCCGAAGCGCGATCCCAACGATCGGACAACGCGCTGAAACGCTTCGAAACCGATTTTTGTCCCGTTGCAATACATGCCGGGCCAATGGCACAACATCACCGCCGGTTCGCCTCGACCGATTAATTCCACCATTCGGCCCGAGGTTGCGTCTTCGTTACAGTAGCGGTCCGGTTCGGGTTGTTTGCTGCCTTCCCAACTGCCGAACCAATCTCCGGTGCCTGCAGGAACATTCATGGTCAAATTCGCGGCGACCTTTTCCCCGTTGAATTCCAACCTGGGAGCCGTTGATTCGCTTCCATTTTTTACGTACTTAAAAAAGTGTGGCAATTCACTGCCGAAGACATCGCGTACGGCCTGATGAACCGCAACCGGCAATTTATCTTTGACACGATTTCCGAATCCGCCCGGTGTTGTGATCCCTTCGCATTTCAATCCACAGTTCTTTAAAATCGTCAGTGCGTAAGCGAGATACGCCGCCAAATGATCCGTACTGATATCGGTTTGCGGGTAACTGTTCTCCATCGTACCCGCGTTGACCTCGGCCATCGGTCGCCCGGTCTTCAAATCGATGATTCGCGTGTGGGTGATCATCTCCGGATGGATGTCCCAGTTGGGCATCATCAAATCGCGGACGAGCGCCAGACTGTTGTCCAAATCTTGGCTTGACCAACCGGGCAGCGTTCGGTCAAGCCAGCCGACACATGCCGGATAGGGCACGATACTGTATTTGCCTTTGACACCATGCTCGGCGCACCACTCTCCGAACTCGCGCACAAAGCTGTCGGGGATTTCTCGCGGCCATTCTCGCCACGGTTGTTTGTAGACCTCTCGCTCCGGCCACGCATGGGCAAATTGAGGCATGCAAAAATGCCCCATGTTCACCAGACACGTCGAGTCATCGATGATGAATGAAAGTGGCACGCGGCCACGGGGATTGAGCACTTGAATTGCTTCGCTAGCGGTCAATGAATCCGCTGCGGATGCCCAACGAGCGCCGGGCAAGATCGACATCCCGCCGATCGATGCGGCTGAGAATCGTAAGACGTCACGTCGATTGAGGTTCATGCTGTATTCCCATTGAAGATTTATATGCGTCGACCAATGGTTCGCCAAAATCTGATTGTTCGCTTAGTCGTTGATCGCTCCGCGATCTAACGATTTGATCGCGGAGCGATCAACGAATGTGAATCTGTTCAGGCACAGAATCAAATTGAGGCGAAACATTATCATACAACAGCGGCGTGACAACGGAGACATTCGGAGTCTAACGCTTTGACTCAACTTGATTTTATGGTCGCGGTTGACGGTGCAACCTTTTAGACACCAATCGCAATCGTGAAAGTCGGACGCCATTGTTGAATATCCTCTTGGTAATGCGTCACGATGGTGCACGAGTCTTGCCGGCAGAACGACACGCTAATGATCGAATTTTTCGAGTTTGACGTCGTCGAAATCCGCTTTGCCGGTCGCGCCGAACAATCCGACTCGCAGGATGGCTTCGCGTGTGTTGATGGGCACGCGAATCAGTCGGCTTTCGGAACGCCACTGGCGGGTACCTCGAAACGGTCCCAAATGAAACGTTCCCAAATCGCGACGAAGTTCGTCGTACAAAGTGATGGCGATCATCGGCATCGCGTCTTCGGTCGGGCCTTTTTGAATGTCTTCGGTCCGAACCTGTCCGCTCAATCGAATCCGTGACACTTCGCGACCGTCGATCGCAATGCCTTGTAGCAGATGTGAATTGCGTCCCGGTGTCTCGTTGCGAAAGCTGGCGTAACTTTTGCCCTCCGGCGCAGCAAGTTCGCCGCTTCCGCCCTCTTGAGTCACCTGCCGACCGTAATACCACCCGGGAACAAAATCGAGCAGTTTGGCTTCGTCCCCCTGTGGTCGTGATTCAAAATTACCGTTGACCGCAACGGGGTTGGCCGGATCGGGAAGTACGCTGCGTCCGTCTTCGGCTTCACCGGTCATCGGAACAAACAGCGTCGGCCGAAGCGCTTCACGTTGAAGTTTGCCGTCTACTTTGACCATTCGAAACAATGTCTGCTGATAGCGTTCGCCCACGGGAATGATCATCACGCCACCTTCGCGTAATTGTTCAACCAGCGGCACCGGAACGGATTCGGGGCTGCATGTCACGATGATCTTGTCAAACGGTGCGGCGTCCGGCCAACCCAGGTATCCGTCGCCAATTCGCGTGGATACATTCCCATAGTCCAGTCTGGCAAGCGTTTCGGCGGCACGCTCGCCGAGTTCACGAACGATCTCGATGGTATAGACGTGTTTGACCAGGGGACTCAGCACGGCGGCCTGGTAACCGCTTCCGGTTCCAATTTCCAATACCTTGTCGGTCGATTCCG